>JAATVL010000012.1 GCA_014523525.1 Nitrososphaerales archaeon TH703
ATTTGCTCATTCCATAATGATAGTTTGATGCTGCCACTTTCATCTGACAGAACGGCATCTGCTACTTGGGCTGTATCACCATTTCTTAAATTTACAGTTCTAGGTTCTTTCACTGATTCAATCTTGCCTTTTACATTTATTCCTCGCATTCCAGCATGTAACTGATTTATTTTAGTTTCCATCGCCATTTGTCAATTACCACGCTTATTCTAATAATAAAGTTTCTGTATTATCTAAATTTATTTAGACCCGCAAATTATGACATTTTTTACCAGTAAAGGTGAAATAAGGAGCACAGAGTGACAGTGTTGATGGAGGGATAGCGAAGCATGGCCAACCGCGCAGGACTCAAGATTAAAACGCAACGTCTGTGAGGGATCCCGTCCCTTAGGGGTTCGTGGGTTCGAATCCCACTCCCTCCATTCTAAATGATAAGTCAATATTCGGAACTTTAATTAACAATTGATTATCTTTTGATTTTTGCTTTATGGGATCTGAATCAAGAGATTATGACATTATAGTAGCTGGTGGAGGATTAGCCGGTATGATAGTTGCATCTTCTGCCTCTTATTATTCCAAACAATCTCTTAAGATCTTAGTTGTTGATAGAAATCCATCACCACAATTAGGTAAGAAGACGATATCAGGATGGGTGTGCGGAGATGCTGTTGGTAAGAATAGCGTAGATTACATGACATCAAGAATAGGAATAAAATGGCAAAATCCAGAAATTGAGCATCCGGTTAAGGGTGTTATTGCATTCTCGCCAGATCACGAAACATCAATATCATTCGATGGAGAAGGATATATTCTAAATAGAAAAGTGTTACCTCAAAAGCAATTAAATGATGCGCTAAATGTTGGCATAGAGATTAAGTACAATCTGGCATTGAGAAATGTGATAACTGATGCCAATAAAGTTATAGGCGTAGAGGGCGAGGATTTGGAGACAAAATCTGCTTTTAAGAAGACGTGTAAAATTGTAGTTGACTGCACGGGAGTGACTTCGGTTCTACGAACAAACCTTCCAATAAAATCTCATGTTCAAAGGAAAATTAACAGAGATGATCTCGAAGCAACTGGGAGATACATCTACAATTTTGATAGTGAAGCTGAGGATAAAACGTACTTTGATCCAGATTACTGCATTATTCATCTAGACCAGAATATTGCCCCTGGGGGATATGCGTGGGTTTTCCCAAAGGGTAAAAATAAAGTGAACGTAGGTCTCGGAGTTCAACAAAAAGCAATGGAAGAACATAATAAAAAACAAGGCCAACGTAAGGATTTGAAGACAAAGATAGATGAATACGTCAAGATGAATCCAGTAATAAAAAATCCTCAGATAGCAGATGGCGAATCAGATGATGGCAACGGCTGGGGGACTTGGCAAGTTTCAGTCAGACGCCAGAACGATTGCCTTGTAGCAAGTGGATACATGCTTGTTGGAGACTCGGCTTGGATGCCAAAGCCCCTTGATGCTGGAGGGATTGGACCGGCAATCATTGCAGCGACTATTGCGGGAAAAGACGCGGTGCAATCGATCCAAGCGAATGATAATTCAGAACAATCGCTCTGGCAGTATAATTTAGATTTTGTTGAAGCCTATGGATATAAAACAGCAGGTCTTGAGGTATTTCGGAGACTGCTCCAAAAATTGACAAATGATCAGATTAATTATGGAATGAAACATTTTCTCTCAAAATTGGATATTGACAATATAACAGATGGAGAACATCCTGAATTTGGTATGGTGGATAAGTTCAACATGTTTATTCATGGAGCTCTCAATAAGGGATTATCAGAAGATCTTAAGCATACCGCGGAAGTAAACAAAAAATTAGTTAATCATTACCAGAATTATCCTACAAATCCAAATGACTTTCCCGAGTGGCAGAATAAGTTAACTAAATTCATGTCTGATGCATTCACAAAATTGGGATGTGCCTAAACATTACTCGGGTTTAGACTTTTCTGAGGTCTTAATCTTTTTTTCGAATTCATGCATTTTTTCTATCATGATTGTTCTCCTATTTTCCTCTGTTAATATTGCTCTAACATTTTCAATTAGTATCCGCGAAACATCTAATTTCCTTCTTAATCCAGGCATTAGATTATCGTATACCGCAAGAGGATAGATAATACCGTAAATTTTATCCATTAATTCAAACAAAGTGTTAATATCTGACGTGCCTTCTAACCTGATCTTGTCGATAATCATTCGCTTGATTTCACCAATGCAATCTAAGAGGCCCATAACATATGAAATATCAGATACTTCAAGTGATTTCATACTAGGTATAACAGAGTTTTCAATTATTGAAAAGAGACAATATGCTTCAACAAATTCTTGCTGTGCTACATACAAATATTTTTGAAGATCATCCTTCCCCATTTCCTTGAACTGTTGCAACAGTTTCTTTGCTTTTTCAATATTTTCAATTGATTCGTTTTTTTTGTGAGCGTGCATAGACACAATTGCCTTACTGCAAAGTATCGTTGCATCGCGAGTTCCCTTAATTATAGCATTTCTTCTCTCCTCTATATCTTTGAATTTTTTATTAATTTTCTCTACGTCAGCTTGAACATTTGACAACATCACAAGAGATGATCCTTGCCAATTCAATATCAATATTTCTTAAATCATCTTATTGCAGGTACGGAGAATAACATGCGTATAGTATTTCAAGACATTTTTGTTCAAAAGTTTCATTCTTTCGAATTAAATACTAGTGTGTGGAATGCAAAATATCTTGGTGTATCAAGCGCAAGCATACCAGACACTGGTACCGGCTAACAAACGAAATATGCAGTATGGCTTAGAACACGTTTATGCCAAATTAAATAGGATTAGAAGAAATAGGGGATATAGTTTTGAACATGTGCTTGTTCAAAAACTAAATACCAATGCATGGAATGCAAGACGCCTAGGAGGATCGAGTGCAAACTTACCAGACATTATTGCCGTAAATAACAAGGAATCAATATTTTTGTCCATAGAAGCCAAATCTGGAACTGCAGATAGTCTTTATGTTCCCTCGGATCAAATCCAAAGATGTTTTCAAATAAGAGATATGTTTCAGGTATACAAGACTGCCCATGTTATTTTAGCATTTAAATTTATGCAAAAAAGGAGGATCAGAGAAGAAGGAAAAACACTTTACATACACAGGAAGTTACAAGAATACTATAAAATAGCAGACAAATATTCCAGAATGAAAGCTTTACCAATCATAAAATGTACGTACGACGGTAGGACTTATCAAATAAGAAACAGTCAGACAAAAAGATGTAATCTGAAAGACTATATCATGCCTTTTTGATTATATTCATATTTAACATCTCATAATTTTTATTTCTCATTTATTGAACTAACGAATAATGGCCTTAGAAGAGCGATCTATCAGTTCTGAGCAAATGTACCGTATAGAGGATAACGGGCATAGTATTTTTGGGATGAAAAAATTACTTATGATGGAGAACGCTGGACACGGACTAGCAGACTTTATCTTGTCCGAAAAGGGTCCTCACCTTGATGGTAAAAAAATAATATCATTTTGCGGGACAGGTAATAACGGAGGAGATGCTATGGTTGCATCAAGACACCTATCAGGTTATTATGGTGTAGATGTTACGATTGTACTTCTCGGCGATTCCAAGAATATAAAGACCGAAGAAACGATGGTCAATTGGTCAATAGTTGGAAAGATGAAATCAATAAAAATACTAACAGGAACAAATGTTCTCGAATTGGCAAAAAAGGAAATATCAAATTCAAATATAATTATTGATGGTATTTTTGGTACAGGCATAAAGGGTAAGATAAGAGAACCTTACTCATCTGCAATTGATTTGATAAACAGTTCAGATGCATATGTTGTTGCAGTGGATATTCCTTCTGGGATTGACCCAAATGATGGGGCATTTCATGAAAAATGCGTCAAAGCTGACTCTACTGTTACATTTCATCGATTCAAAAATGGTCTAACAGGGAACAAAGAATATACTGGCAAGGTTCATCTTGAGAAGATTGGAATTCCAATTGATGCTGAACAAGGAGTAATATGATTATGAAAATAGCACAAATTCCTGTAGGTAGCATGTTAAATTTCTCTTACATTGTTTATGATGAAAAAAATAGCATAGGGGCCATAATAGATCCTTCATGGGACCTTGAAAAACTCCTTGTCTTCTTAGAGAAAAACAATATTACTGCAAAATACATTATAAATACACATACGCATTTTGATCATATTCTGGGGAACGATCACATTTCAGAGATTACAAAAGCCAAGATAATCCAGCATGAAAAGTCTACGCAAAAAAAAGAGAGATCAGTAGTAGATCATGAAAATATTAGTATTGGAGAACTTAATCTAGAGGTCTTGTACACTCCAGGTCATTCTGAAGACAGTATATGCCTTATAGTGAATAAAGAATCCATTATAACAGGAGATACTCTATTTGTAGGAAATTGTGGCAGGGTTGACCTTCCTGGAAGTAATCCCGAAAAGATGTATGTCAGTCTGTCTAAAGTTGCAAATTTGGATGATTCTTTGGTGGTATACCCTGGTCACAATTACGGTTCAACTCCGACATCAACAATATTAAATGAAAAAGCAAATAACCCGATGCTAAATTTCAAAACCAAGGAAGCATTCTTAAAGTACATGGTCAATGAGGATTAAGATATGTCGGGATTGTTTGACATAACTTGTTCCCACAAAATTAACGCCGTTGAAAAGTTTCTGACCAAAAATCCCATTTTTGTATGTGTGATTTCATATACAGAAACCAGTCAGGTTCCAGGCATAACTTTTGCAGGTGCAAATCCTGATCTGATTAAATACACACCAGCAGCAGATTCTGAATTTCTATATCACGGTAAATGCTTTTCAATATCGGGAGTACCTGCTACTCCTGATGGCATACCAACACCAGCATTATTGACAAGAACTGCTCTATCAATGGGAAAAATACCATGTTTAGTGGTAAATTCCGGTTCTAAGATTTATCCCAAAATTCCATCTATTTCCTTTAGAGTTACACCTGGTCGAAATATCCAGTTCGAACCAGCACTAGAGCTCATTGAAACACATCAAGCATTTGATTATGGCAAAATACTTGGACATCAATTATCAATGTCAAACGATTTGGTCACCATAGGAGAAAGTATTCCAGGTGGAACAACTACCGCTCTAGGAGTATTGACGGGTTTTGGAATTGACGCAAATTACAAAATGAGCAGCAGTATGCCACGAAATCCACATGATTTAAAGATCCGTATAGTACAGGAAGCCATAAAAAATCAAAAAATAACAAATTTGAAAAATCCGTTCAAAATAGTATCGTCGTTAGGAGATCCAATGATACCCGCAGTAGCTGGACTTGCAACTGGTATTATTCAGTCTGGTTCCAGGGTGATACTAGCGGGAGGTACACAAATGGCTGCAGTTCTTGCGTTCATGTCTTCTCTGAAAGTGCCATTAAGCAACATTTGCCTAGGAACAACTTCGTATGTCACAAACGATGAAAATTCAGACCTGGAATTTCTCGTAAGGACAATTTCTCCGGATGTTCCAATACTGTCAGTGAATCTGGGCTTAGATAGGTCTACAAAAAGTGGATTAGTAATGTACGATAGGGGAGTGGTAAAGGAAGGAGTAGGATCAGGTGGCGCCTTGATAACTTTACTATTGAAATCGAATGGATCTCTTGATAGGGATACTTTTTTGAGAAATATTGAAAAAGAGTATGAGAGGAATATTGAAAAACTTAAGCTGTGAAATAGCTATGATTTAATTTTAGTTTTGGTTTCAGGACGTTGTAAAGAAATCTAAATTATTTTACCGTTACAGATTTAGCGAGATTACGTGGATAATCAGGGTTTGCGTTGTTACAAATTGAAAGATAGTAAGCTAAAAGTTGAAGTGGAATTACTTCGATCAAAGGATAAAGAGATTCACTTAGAGTTGGAATGGTTAATTGGTAGTCATATAATGCATTCTTCTTGTTTGAAATGCCAACTATTTTTGCGCCTCTTGATTTAATTGTATGTATGTTTGATAAAGTATCACCATAAGTAGAATCATTTGGGTGTATGACTATCACTATACTGTTGGTATCTATTAATGCTAAAGGACCATGTTTTAATTCCCCTGCTGCAATCCCTTCCGCATGTATATATGATAATTCCTTGATTTTTAATGCTCCTTCTAGACATACAGGAAAATGAAGTGATCGACCAAGTATATACACATCTTTTGAGTCTTTTATTTGATTTGCAACTCTTTCAATTTGTGAATCTAATTCTAGGACTTGACTTACAGCTTTTACCAAAAGTTCTTTACTACTGGATATCCCATTTGATTTTCTGCCAATTATCTCCGCGACATAGTATAACAACGCGATCTGACTTGTAAAACTTTTGGTTGCAGCAACTCCTATTTCTGGGCCGCAGTTTACTTCAAGATAAGAATCACTTAATCTTGCAAGAGAGGAAGTAGGAATATTAACTATCGAGAGAACTTTAGCACCCATCTCCTTTGCAGATTTAACAGATTGAATTACATCAGCAGTTTCACCACTTTGAGATATCGCCAGTAGAACTGAATTTTCATCCAACAAATCAGATGAATATTGAAATTCACTTGACAGTATGGTCTCAACATGAATCTTTGATTTTGAAAAAATTTGCTTTGCGAGTAATGCAGAATGATAACTTGTTCCACTTCCAGTGATGTAGATATTTTTGGCCCCAGTTACAATATCACAGAATTTTTCTAAATTTTTCTTGTCCTGTTGCATACTCTTCACTATTGTTTGTCGCTGTTCGTGAATTTCCTTTAACGTATAATGAGAATACTTTCCTTTATCTGCGTCACCCAATTCCCAGGCAACTTGTGTTATTCGTCTTGAAATTCTATCCCCATCAAAATTGAAAAAGGAGATGTCGTTATCGTTAATTACAACTATATCGCGATTATCCAGAAAAATTGCACGATCTGTATAATTTAAAAATCCCAGAATATCACTAGACAGAAAATAATCATCGTTACCAACTCCTACTATGAGCGGTTCGTCATACCTAGCACCACAGAGAGTAGATGAATTAAATATAGCTACAAATGCGAAAGAACCTACTAATCGCTTGCATGTAAAGATCATGGACAATCGGATATCGTTAGTAATTTCAAAATATTCCTCCAAGAGATGAGCAATGACCTCACTGTCAGTTTCACTCTTGAATTCATGACCTGACCTGTATAGTTCATCCTTCAATACATCATAATTTTCTATTATACCATTATGTACCACTGCAATTGTAGACTTACATGCAAGATGAGGATGAGCATTAGAATCAACAATTCCTCCATGTGTTGCCCATCTGGTATGGCCAATACCTAATTTACCGGGTAGTTCCTCAAGTCTTAGAGATTTATTGACTTCTGCAACTTTACCTACTCCTTTTCGCATCAAGAGCTTTCCTGATTCAATGGTCGCGATACCCACACTATCGTAACCTCTGTATTCCATCTTTTTAAGACCTTCAATTAGCACGGAAGATGCGTGTTCATTTCCCTTATACCCTATTATTGAACACATAATACTATTCTACAATTTGCATTACTTTAAAATAGTTATTAATATCATAAGTCACCACCGCAAAAAAAATTATAACTCTAATTATAAATCACTCATTCTTTAAATGGAAGAAATTATGCAAAATATTATGCATTTTTACACACCGGACAATCTTAATATATAATAGTTGACCATTTATGGTTTGATGAATAAAAAGAACCTTGTTTATTCCTTAGATGAAAATACATTCATAAAAGAAATTTCAATCCTGCAAAAACCAAGTGAAATACGAATTTTATCTAATCCCATTGCATGGAAAATTGTAAATTTATTGGCAGGTCGTCCAATGTATCCAGCACAAATTGCAAAGGAACTCAAGATATATGAACAAAGTGCATATTATTACATAAGGAAATTACTGACAATCAGAGCAATCAGTCAAGTTGAAACCTCATTCGTACGTGGAGGCACCGCGAAACTATACAAAACAGAATTTGCCGCGTTTGGGATAGAGATGAATTGGGGGGAGAGGAAATTTGAAACTGTAAATGGAAAAATTGACCGTAACGTTCAAACATTTTTTGAAGACTTTATTGACGATGGCTTGTTCAATGGTACTATAGTTGTGGGCGCTCCAGACCCACATGGA
Organism: Nitrososphaerales archaeon TH703; assembly: GCA_014523525.1. Classification (GTDB taxonomy): domain Archaea; phylum Thermoproteota; class Nitrososphaeria; order Nitrososphaerales; family Nitrososphaeraceae; genus TA-21. The sequence goes on from JAATVL010000012.1 coordinate 8,234, forward strand.
CCCTACAGGTCTTCTGCTAGAGATGGACACTACGCAGCACAGTTGGCTTTTTTCTTAGGTAGCTTTTGTGGGCTTCCCCAGAATTTTGTCGTAAAATTAGATGTCGATGCAAAGTCGGAAAAGATATCAAGAACAGAAAATATCATATCTATTGGCGGGCCTGGAACAAATATTATCACATCAGAATTTAACAGATATTTACCAATAAGATTTGATGAAACTAATTTCTGGTCTGGCTTAATAGCTCCACACGGAAGGACTCACACACTTGACAATCATGGACTGATCGCAAAGATTAGAAATCCATACTCTGAAAAGGTAAACATCGTAATCATCGCAGGAGTGAGATCAGCAGGTACAAAATCAGCAATAATTGCCTTAACTAACCATGGAAATGATATATTAAAAAAATTCAATCAGGAAAATAATTGGGCAATCGTTGTTCAGGGATTTGATATGGATTCAGATGGAAAAATAGATACCATTGATATCGTTGACGAAATATCTACCAAAAGTCTTTGAATTATTCTTTGTTATTAACTAGCTACGGCATCTGTTGTTTTGTTCGGAACTTCTACATGCACCAATATCTTTGACTCATCATCTTTCTTTACTAGATACCCAGGTAAATTCACTTTTCGATTTCCAACTGATACATGACCGTGAATTACCACTTGCCTAGCCTGTAACGGAGATTTAATACCCATTTTTCTCATCACAATCGTCTGAAGTCTTCTCTCAAGTATGTCTTCAATCTTCAAATTCAAAATGTCATCTAGAGATGATGTACTAGTCAAACCTAACCTATTTAAAAATGACAAGAGAAGCGATTCTTTTTCCTGTCTATCCTCTAAAGTCAATGCGAGTAATGTTCTTGCCTGATTCCTAAAATTCGCAACTTTTGTTTGAGCCTTCCATAATTCTCTTTTGTTCCTTAGTCCATATGAACCGATTATATACAGTTCTGAATTTAGTTGGTCAGAATTCCATATTCTTCTTGGTCTTCTGTAACTTTTTCTTGGTTTTCTCGGATCCCCCATTCTGCCTCACTATTCTTTAGTTTCTGGAGATTTGGGTGCACTGCTTTTTGGAGTCGAGGCCTCAGGAGTAGCAGATTCAGCGGCAGATGCAGGTGCACCGGCCTCCTTTGCTTCGGCTCCAGCGCCGGCGCCACCAGCCGACGGTCTCATTACAACCTTTTTCACTCCAACTGCGCCACCTTTTCTTCCAGTAGTTCGAGTACACTGGCCCCTGACTCTAAGGCCAAACATATGCCTATAGCCTCTCCAGCTATAGATTGTTTTTTCCCTTTCAATATCATTTGAAATGGTAAAATCAAGATCAGAAGTTAACAAATGTTTGTCTGAACCCGTATCACTATCCTTTCTTCTGTTAAAATACCAATTTGGAATTCCTATCAAAGAGGGATTTTTTATTGCAGCTTCAATGTCACTCACCTCTTTTTCCGTTAAAAAACCTATTCTCATGTTAGAATTGATATTTAGCGATTGCAGTATAGTTTGAGACAAGTTATAGCCTATGCCCTTAATCTGACTTAGGGCAATTATGATTTTTTTACTGCCCTCTATATCTTTGCCTGCTATTCTTAAGATATGCCTATATTCAGATATCGACAACATTTACGTCCATCATTTTCCGAAATAAAAACCATGCTGACATAAATACGAAAATGAAATAAAAGAATCAAAGTATTACGATAAAACCAAAATAACCTTTGAAAGCTTTAAATTTGTTGGTAGGACGAGCTGATGAATAATTGATTTCTGAAAATTTTAAGGATATCGTTCATAAAAGTTATGGTTCAAATGCTGACTATCAGGAAACAATTTCTGGTCTACCAGAAAATTATAAGGATATAAAGACACTCGAGGATTTGTTATCAATCAATTATAAACCTGTATCAGTCAATGATCAACTTAGAGGAAATTTAATATTAAAACTGAAAAAACAGGAGTTTCCATATTTAGGAATCATCGGTTATGATGATGATATAGTGCCTTCGCTTAATAGAGCAATACTATCATTTCATGACATACTCCTTGTCGGTCAAATTGGACAGGCGAAGACTAAGATTGCAGAAACTATAGCAAAAAATTTACTTTCTCCAATTCCGATTGTAGAAGGATCTATTACGAATGATATTCCAACTTCAATTCCAGAAAACGAATTGGTTTCTTTATTGAATGATAAAGAGGTAATACGTTCCAGACCAGAATTTTATGTTTCTACTGAAACAGAAGACAAGATAAGAAATAATAGACTTGATACTAAGATTGTTTGGATTGATGGACATAGTCGCTTCAGGTATCTTCTTGCAACACCAGATATTTCAGTAAAGGATCTCGTTGGTCAGATAGATGCTATAAAAATAGCAAAAAGAGGAGTCGAAATTTACAATATGGAATCGTATTCACCTGGTCAGCTTCTCCTAGCAAGACACGGAGTGTTTTGTATTGATGAATTACCCGTGCTGGATCCCCGAAAACAGGTGGCCTTATTGAGTGTCTTACAAGAGGGAATCTATACTACTGGATCGTACCCTGTCACATTCAAACCAGATACAAGAATAATATCAACAGCAAATCCAATAGATTATACCCATTCGGGGAAAATAATAGAACCACTCTATGACAGATTAAGAAGTCACATCGTTACTCGGTATCCGAAAAATGTTTACGATGAAATGAAGATAATGATTCAAGAGGCAAATATCTCTAATCCACAGAACGTAATGTTACCAATATTCATTCTAAGAACCCTGGCTGAAATTACAAGAATTGCTCGCGACCATCCTGAAATAAACCATGAAAAGGGGGTAAGTGTAAGAATGTCAATTCATTCATTAGAAGTCTTGATATCAGAAGCAGAGAGGGTGAGAAGCATAATTAACAACATTAAAGCTGTTCCACGTTTTAGTGACATTTATTGTATTCGCCAAACTTCGAAATTTGAATTATCAGAAATAGATGACAGCTATGAAAATAGAATGAATATTCTTGATGCTATAATATCTGATGCAATTAAGAAAACCTGTGCTGTTTATGTTCTAGATATTCCCCCTGAAAAAATAATGAACTTGAAGAATGAATTCAAAATAAATAAAAATTTTTTTGTCTCTCAAGACATCACTGGAAACAAGAACAATCCTAAAAGCTATCAATCGCAGATAAATAAATTTAATTCATTAAGGGAAATAATAGACATTGTAACAGTTAATATAATACAAGATCAAAAGCACTTTGAGGAAAGCTTAAGCAAGAATGGATTAAATATTGAGATTTTTAATAAACCGAAAGATCCTGAGTACCTTGCCTCAGTAACAGAATTAATTTTAGAAGGGCTTAGATTTACCGATCCACCAATACTGGATAGAAAGGAAGGGATCTATGTCCGCATATA
>JAATVL010000013.1 GCA_014523525.1 Nitrososphaerales archaeon TH703
GTACCAACATTAAGAAATTTACTTATTATAATATCGTAGATTTTCCAGAAGAAAAGGAAGGTAAAGCCCCAACAAAAGCAATACCAAAAAGTTTGCTCCAAGATTTTCTTAAAATCTTAGGGAGGGAAATTCTGAAAGAAGATCAGCCGAAACTCGAAGAAATTGAACAGGAATTACAGAATTTGAAGAAAGAAAAAGAAAAAGAAAATAGCGAAAGCCAATCAGTTGAACCTGAGTCCTTTAATAAAACATCGTCAATAATTGCCCAACTCCAACAATCAGGGTATATCAAAGATTCAAGAAAATGGCTGAGCAAAAAGGGGTTTTTTGCAGTAGGAATGAGATTGTTAGAAGATGTAATTAGAGCCCTTAATAAGGGGGCCATTGGACTGCATGAGACAACTTTTAGCGGAAGTGGTTCCTTAAATTTAGATTCTACAAAAAAATACGAACCACCTGACGATCTAAGACTGATTAATGTCCCAAGATCCTTATTAAATGCCATCGAAAGAAGATCTGGTTCTAAATCATCTATCCAATTACCGATTGAATTACAACCCGATGATTTGGAAGTTTACGAAACAAAGAGAGACGTAAGTGTTGCCGTTGTTTATTGTATTGATTTGAGTTCTACAATGAGATATTCAACTATGTTTGGTGATATGAGTAGAATTGAAGCAGCAAAAAAAGCATTATGGAGCTTGTTCTTGTTGAATCAAAAATTTTTCCCTTCAGACTCAATCTATATTGTAGGGTTTGGGGCATTGGCTTCAAAGGTGACACCATATGATATACCATATTTGAAAACTTTTGAATCTGGTGTAGGGTTTATGCACTATACAAACTACCAAGCCGCGTTTAGACTAGCAAAGAAGATTCTTCAAAATGAAACTACGAATAACAAAAAGATAGTTCTTATAACAGATGGTCATCCTAGTGCCTGTTTTATTGACACGGAACAAGAACGAAGTAAAATCCTAAGTGAAAGACCTTATTCCCAATTTTATGCTCCGGACAAAGAATCGATAACTTCAGTAAAAGAAAAACAGGAATTATCACTTGATACTAAGTCAGGGAAATTAGTTTATCTTTGTTATAGATACAGACAGGTAGATCAATACATCGGTGAAAAAACCATTTTAGAAGCAAAAAAATGTCATAAATCAGGTATTGATATCGATACAATCATGGTGAGTGAGGAAGACTCGCTGTTGAGTTATGTAAATGAATTAGAAAAATATGTCAAGGGAAGATCTTATTATATCAATCCAGCCGAGATAGATAAGATTCTCATTACAGATTATCTGAATGACAAAAAATCTATATTAAGGTCGAAATGAGAAATGAGAACAACAATTAGTTTTTATTTACATGTTCTAAAAATAAATAATGAATGACAATAGACCCTTCGGACTCGAATTATTTTGATTGGAATAATTCGTTCAGTGTAATTAAGAAAGCATATGATTCGTCACTTTTTGTACTTATAATAGGACCAAAAGGAACTGGGAAAACTAGTTTGGTTAGGAAATTTGCTTCTGAGATTGGAAAGACACTTTATTCAATTAATTTTAGTTTAAGAACTCGTGAATCACATCTAGTTGGAACCAAAACGATGAATCAAGGTGAAGTTACATTTGTTGAAGGTATATTGATCAAATCCATGAGAGATGGTGGAATTCTATATTTGGACGAACTCAATGCGGCAGAAGCTGATGTACTGTTGCGTCTGGATGAAGCTCTTGATGATAGAAGACAGATTGTACTGAAGGAAGCTGAAGGCCAAGTAATAAAGGCAGTGGAGAATTGGTTTGTATTTGCTACAATCAATCCACTATCTCATGAAGGAACCAAGGAATTACCACCACAAATATTGAGCAGATTTCCTGTTAGACTAAGACTCGAATATCCACCGAAAGAAATTGAGAAGCAGATTATCAAACAACATGTAGATTTTGATGCTTCCAACGAAAATGAAATAGACAATGCACTAAAACTAGCAAATAGTCTAAGAGAAGCTGCCTCCTTAGAAGAGCTATACTACAGTCCTAGTATACGAGAATCCATAGCATTTGCAAAGTTGTTAAGAAATCAAGTATCCCCAAAGAAAGCTGCTGAAGTAGTATATGCAAATGTTTACGATCAGTGGGGAGAAGTAGAATTTAGAAAGGTAATGGACATGATAACGTCTATTTTTGTGTGATAAGATGTCCTTCTCTTATGTACAAAATTTTTCTTTAAGAAATGATATCCTGATAAATCTAGGAACGTTTCTTTCTAGAAGATGGTCCGGAAATAAAAAAGCAACTATTTTACTCATAGAAGATAAACCGCCTACGACTAAACTAGATAAAAATACTATCACCATGCCTTCATTAAGATACTATAATGGAACAGAATTTCAAAAATATCGTCAGTGGCGTGTTTCGTTATGGTATGAATCGATGCGATTAGCACTTTCAACAAAAGCTCTAAGCAATGATCATGCCTTTGGATTTATTTTAAACTCAATAGAATTGAAGAGGATAGAAATTTTAGGACTAAGAGAATGGAGAGGTATGGAAAATGAAGTAATATTCAATGAAGGAATTTCATGGTTATCACGCCCTTTACTTAATTCATTATATGGGAAGCATAAGATTGTGGAGGCATTCTCTCAATACCTTATTACAGGTTATGTAAAGGGCGAACTGTTTGGTTCAGAATCAGATCGGGTTCAGAGTGCTGTTAACTTTGCCAGAGAATTGATTGATGAATCAATAGAAGAAAATCACAGAACCGAATGGATAGAGCGGCAAATACCTAAAATAATTAAGATTCTTCAAATCGATTCTCTTTTCACTATCCCAATTGTTACTCTTAAGAGTAAAATTGGATTATCGATGACAGAAAAAAATTTAATAAAAGAAATAGAAAGGATGATAAAAATTAGAAATAAAGAAAAGGAAAAATCCACTAATGACATTATGGCTGGTACCCAGATATTAAGGGAATATGAAAGTCTTGTAAAGGAGAGTAAGAAAATAGATAACAAAGGTTATTCAACAATGGAACAATTTGGATTGGAGGTTCCCGAGAGCGTCGATTTAGACGAAAGTGTAATTTATGATAATGATTTGATTACAAAGTTAAAATCGGTCATTAGGTCTTGGAAAAGAGACTGGAGAGAAATCCATGACATAACCGGTGACGAGATTGACATAGAATCCGTAATAGAATCGCAGCCAAAACCATTTCTCACGGATTTTAAAAATACTATAAATACCAAAATAGCGCTATTATTAGATCATTCTAGCAGCATAGACGATTACGAATTAGAGTACAAGAAGGCAACAGTTGCCCTTTGTGAAGCTTTAAAATTTTTGGATGTAAAATTTTCTGCTTATGCGTTTAGTACCAAAAACAAGAAAGTTACGTGTTGGGTAATTAAACATCCGGATGTTAAATGGACTTCTATAAATGCACGTAATTTGGTCCAAATTAAGGCAAGTGGTGGAACACCTCTTGCAGAAATTTATAATTTATTGTTACCATTAATGAAGATATATAAACCCGATATAATGATAACATTAACCGATGGAGAACCTTCTGACTACAATGCAGTTCGATCTGCAATCAAAACTTACAAAATGAATGGAATTCACATGGTTGCTGTAGGCGTAGGCAAAACTGTAAATAATGCTATCAATATTGGCTTGAATCTAAAATACCTAGAGTACGAAAGGATTCTGGTTGTTAGTCAACTTAATGAAATCCCAACAAGAGTTCTTTCGCTTTTACAAGTTTGATCGTGCTGATGTTGGCACAGGCTTACTTATTCTAAAAATATGGAAAATAAATCTAGATTTTATATTTGTGTTCTTTCTTGACTTTTTCCCAATCTGAAAGAAATAGAGATAATCCTTTATCAGTAAGGGGATGAGCTAGCATTTTACCCAATATATCTGGTGGAAGTGTAACTATATGTGCGCCTATCCTTCCTGCTTCAATAACGTGAATGGGATGCCTCACACTAGCGACCAAAACTTCTGATTGATAATCATAATTCTTAAAAATCTGAACTATTTCTCTAATAACAGCCATTCCTTCCTGACCAGCGTCATCAAGTCTTCCTATAAAAGGACTAACATAGGATGCTCCTGCCTTTGCAGCCAGCAATGCTTGATTTGACGAAAAGATCAAGGTCACATTTGACTTTATTTTATCTTCACAAAGTTTTCTTACTGCTTTTAACCCATCCATCGTCATGGGAACTTTTACAACAACATTATCCCCAAATTTTTTCAATCGTAATCCCTCTTCAATCATTTCTTCAGTTTTTGTTGCGACAACCTCCAAATTTACTGGGCCTTTTACAATTCTTACAATCTCTCTCATTATATCTTCTGGGTGCCCTTTTTCTTTTGAAATAAGAGTAGGATTTGTTGTAATCCCATCAACCACGCCCATATCAGCAAATTTCTTGATAGACTCGATACTCGCAGTATCAAGAAAAATTTTCATTTCTTTATCTTTTTCCTCGTCTTAAGAACAGATTCTACTATATGATCCGAGCATAGACCATATTTACTCAAAAGTGATTCTATTTCCGTTTCCCGAGCGGATTCACCAAAAATATCTGTTACACCCATTCTATTTACAGGAACAGGATGATTTTCGGCCGTTACTTCACAGACAGCACTCCCTAGGCCTCCTATAATGCTGTGTTCTTCAATAGTAACAATTGCCCCAGTATCTATTGCTGCCTGATATACATGCTCTACATCGATTGGTTTAATAGAATACATATCTATCACTCTGCAAGAGACATCGTATTCCTGTTCAAGTGTTTGTGCCGCATCGATCGCTTTTGAAACCATTAGACCACATGCAATTACAGTTATATCAGAACCGTCTTTAATAACGTTACTCTTTCCAATATCGAATTGGTCAAAATTATCTTCGTATGTATTGGAATTTGATGGACGTGCAAGACGCATGAAAAAGGGCCCAGGCGTATAACTTAGAGTGGGAATCAAATTTTTTACAGCTATTGAATCTGAAGGAACAAGTACCCTCATGTTTGGAATTGTTCGCATTGTAGATATGTCCTCAATTTGTTGATGAGATGCACCATCCGGACCAACAGTAAGTCCAGCGTGTGATACTACAAGTTTTACGTCGAGGAATGGATAACAGATAGTATTTCTAATCTGATCAAGACACCTGCCAGGTAAAAATGCAGCGTACGTACTTGCGAAAACCACCTTACCCGCAATAGCCAATCCAGCAGCTATTGAAACAAGATTTGCCTCTGCTATTCCAACATTGTATAATCTATTAGGGAATTTATCACCGAATAGCTTTGTTTTGAGTGAATCAGTAGTATCTGCTCCAACACAGACAATATTTGAGTCCTTCGATCCTAGTTCGATTAATGCTTTCCCATAAGCAGTTCGCATATCAGAAATAACGTTCTTATCACTTAATTGCATGGAGATCCTCCTCAATTCCAAGCTCCTTTGCCAAAGGTATTAGCATATTTTTACGTGATTTTATCCAATCAGATCTCATGTCATTTATAGTTGCCAATTCTACTAATTTTGTTTCAATCGCCACATTAGCCTTATGTCTTAATTGTATAATATTTGAGTTGATATCTGGTGAGCCATATACTGCATTGCCTGCTACCATAATTCTAGCCCCTGCATCAAAAACTTGTTGAAGGGTGTTTGCATCTATACCTCCATCAGCTTCTATGAATCCTTTATAGTTGTTACTTTTCAATATCTTGACTATTCTGGCCATTTTATCCAATGAATCTGGAATAAATTTTTGACCAGCAAAACCAGGATTCACTGACATAATTATCATAACATCAATATTATTAAGGTGTCCAATGAGCCATGATGGAAACGGAGTTCCTGGATTTATAGCAATTCCAGGACTGATACCAGCTTTTAGTAGCATTTTATTAATATCCACAAATTCCCTTTCATTGCACGCTTCAACATGAACTGTAATAATATCACAACCAGCATTTATGTAATCTTTTACGTGATTGATTGGTTTTTCGATCATCAAATGAGCATCAAATGGAATACTGGAGATTTTTCTCAAGTGTTTAATAGTATCTGCAAAAAATGAAGTGCTGGGTACAAATTTACCATCCATTATGTCTAAGTGAATAAGATCTGCGCCGGCACGTTCTGCTCTTCTTACTTTTTCTTCATAATTCTCAGGCTCTCCTGCAATTATAGAGGGTGCTATCAAAATTTCGCTTTGAAGTTCTTCCAACAAAATTGGGGTGTGTTTTTTTGCAGGAGCTTTGCCATGCCATTGTGGATTATTCGCCATATGCTTAATTCCCTTGCCCTTAGTTGTATATGCGATAATTATTGATGGCTTATCTTCTACTTTTTCAATTCTACTTAAGGCATCTATAATCTGTTCTATTTTATGTCCATTTACCTCTACTACATTCCAATTAAATGCAGCCCATTTGTCTCTAACAGGGTCCAGAGGCATTATCTCTTCTGTAAAACCATCCTGTTGAATCTTGTTTCTATCTAGGATAGCTACAAGATTGTCTAGCTTGAACTTTGAAGCAGCCATTGCAGCTTCCCATATTTGTCCCTCATTTGATTCACCATCACCGATTAAAGTATATACTCTATTTTTTCCCCCATCTCTTTTCTTTGCGAGTGCAATTCCTATTGATACAGATAAACCAATTCCTTCGGACCCACCAGAATATTCTATACCTGGAAAGCTGTGATTTTTTTGTCGCTCCGAATATCTAACTGGATGTCCTTGAAGACGCGAACCAAGCTTTCTTAGTGTTTTTATTTCCTTAGTATCGATATATCCAGCAATAGCCAAAACTGCATAGAAGCCGGGTGCAGAATGTGCTTTTGAATTAATAAAATAGTCTCTTTCTTCCCATAATGGATCACTAGGTCTATGTTTCAATTTATGAAAATATAGAACCCCCATAATTTCTGCAGCTGAAAAAGATGCTCCAGGATGTCCCGAACCTGCTTCAGCGATTCCTTGAATCGCCAACATTCTTACATCCCTTATTTTCCGATTGAGCTCAAGGTATCTCATTTTTAGTGCCATTTAGATACCCCAAATAGAACCCAGGAACACCATCATTGGATATTTATTGTAATAAGATTGTACGATAAAAACATATGTAATTGTCACTTTAAGTTTTCTAATTACGTTCTCATGACTTCATAAAATGTGTGGATGTTTATTATGTAATTTATTAGTCAAAAAAGGCAATCAAAATTAGTGATATTCTCAAAATACACACGTAAGGTCTATAAAATCTCGAAAATTGGACGCATTTAGATTTATTAGAAATAAGAACCAATAATAGCATATGAGTGAATATGAGGATCTAAAAACTGGAGACATAGTGGCTGAAGCACTCATTGATTGGAAGGTTGATGTTGTTTTTGGTATTCCTGGAGATAGCATCAACGGGTTTATAGAAGCCCTAAGGGTAAGAAAAGACAAAATCAAATTCGTGCTTGTAAGACATGAGGAGTCTGCCGCCTTGATGGCATGTGGATATGCAAAATATACCGGAAAGCTTGGTGTATGCACGGCGACAGCAGGTCCAGGTGCAATACATCTTTTGAACGGATTGTATGATGCTAAGGCCGATAACACTCCTCTAATTGTTATTACGGGAGGAACATCGACTGATTTAATGAATTCAAGTTTTCAACAGGATATAAATTTATTACAACTTTTCTCTGATGTTTCAGTTTACAACAGCATAATAGGATCACCGCAACAGGCGGAAATGGCTGTAGACATTGCATGTAGAACCGCAAATGTTCGTAAAGGAGTTAGTCATCTTAACATACCGACTGACGTACAGGAACAAAAACTAGAGGGTCATTATTCACGACACAAAGTCCCAGGCCATACGTCTGATATCTTTGTAACGCCAACATCTGCTGATAGAAAATTAATTGAAAAAACTGCTGAAATTCTTAACAATGGAAAAAAAATTGTAATCCTAGTTGGTCAAGGTGCCTTGAATGCCTCAGAAGAAGTCATATGCGTAGCAGAGAAACTAAATGCTCCGATAATAAAAGCAATGTTAGGCAAAGCCGTTGTTCCTGACGATCATCCTTATAGCTTGGGTGGTATCGGTTTTTTGGGAACAGAGCCTTCGAGTGACGCTATGGCTGAAAGTGATACGCTTTTCATGGTAGGAACATCTTTTCCTTACATAGAATATCTTCCCAAGCCAGGACAGGCCGTAGGTATTCAAATTGATATAAAACCAGAAAAAATTGGATTAAGATATCCAGTTAAAATTGGTTTAATAGGCGATTCCAAACTAGTGTTATCAGAGTTAATTCCGTTACTGCATGATAGAAGAACTCCGGGCAGAAACGATGACCCAAGTGTGGAATTTCTAAAATCAAAACAATATGCTATGAAGAAATGGAATGAAGTATTAAAGGAACAGAGTAGTCGTGTTGATGAACCCATAAAGCCCCAAGTAATCGCTGCTGCAGTATCAGATGTGTTAGACGATAACACAATAATATCAGTAGATAGTGGAATTAATACTTGCTGGGCCGCAAGATTTTTAAAAATAAAAAATGGTATGAAGTTCTCAGGATCGGGATCACTTGCAACAATGGGATGCGCAGTACCGTATGCCATTGCCGCCAAGATTGCATATCCAGACAGACAGAGCATTGCATTTGTTGGAGATGGTGGATTTACAATGCTTATGAGTGAATTTGCAACGGCTGTTCAATATCATCTTCCTATTAAAGTGATAATACTGAATAACAAAATTTTGGGAATGATAAGATGGGAACAAATGGCTTTTCTTGGTAACCCAGAATATGGGATAGAATTTTCACCTATTGATTTTGTCAAAATTGCTGAGGCATGTGGTGGAAAGGGATTTTCGATTACAAAAATAGAAGAGGTAAAACCGGTTATTCATGAGGCTATAATGGAAGACAAAGTACCTGTTATAGTCGATGCTCATGTAGATCCATTTGAAGCACCATTACCTCCAAAAATCAGTATGGAATTTGTTAGAAATATTGCAAAGGCGTTTGCAAAAGGACAACCATATGCAAAAGAAATTGGCCTTACTTTATCAATAGATCAGTTGCATGAAAAATTAAGGCGTTTGCATTCGCATAAACAAGAAAGTTCAAACTAGTTTAATAATAGAGTCAAGTTTACAAGGTTAGGTAGTCATTCGCAAGAGTCAATATTTGTTATCTCATCTTTAACCTGAATTCTAAATTGAAAAATCATTACCTTGGAATGATGTCAATGATGATACACCTGGAAGCCTTGGCCGGGATTTGGACCCGGGACCTTTGCCTTACCAAGGCAACGCTCTACCAGGCTGAGCTACCAAGGCATCTTGAAAACAAGACATAGAACAATAGTAGGGTTTTATATTGTATATACTTAAGAAAAAAAAGAGCAAAAAGTAAGAATGAGTATGACTCTAGTGTAGATAATTATATAAATACTATTAATTATTCCCCATCTTACAGAGTGATTTCGGACTGAGCAGGATAAGTATTATTGGTTCTGGTGTTGTAGGGAGCGCGACTGGGCAAGGGTTTCACAAACTGGGCCATAAAGTTATTTTTTACGACATTTCAAAACAAAAACTTAAAGCTTTAAAGAATGATGGATATAATGTAGCAAATAATTTAAGTCAAGCACTCTCGCAAACTGACGTATCGTTTGTTTGTGTGAATACTCCAACCCATAATTCCGAACAAGATCTGTCTCAAATATTTTCCGTATTACAACAGATAACTGAGTTTCTCAATACAGCACAAAAACAACATCTATTTGTCTTCCGGAGCACAATTTTGCCTGGGACAATGCGTAATGTAATTGTAAATTATCTTGAAAAAAATTGTATAACAAAGAGAGGAATTGACTATGATGTTGTTTACAACCCAGAATTCCTGAGACAAAATACATCATACGATGATTTCTTCAAACCAGATAGGGTAATAATAGGTGAAGATCATGCTCAGTTATCCAAAATTTTAGTAGAGATATACAAACCATTAACTAAAAATATAATTGTTACATCTTTTGAGGCTGCAGAGCTAATTAAATACGCATCAAATTGCTTTTTGTCATTGAAGATTTCGTTTTTTAACGAAATAGGTTTGATATGCCAACATCTTGGAATAGATCACAAGGTCGTAAGTTTGGGGGTATCTTTAGATAAAAGAATTGGAAAGTATGGCACCGAATTTGGCAGACCATTTGATGGAATGTGTTTACCTAAAGACACTCAGGCATTAGCTTCATTCATAAAACAAAACAGAATTGAACCTGACTTATTGGAAATAGCGTTAAATATAAACAAGAAAATCGAAGATCTGACTAGTGCTAGTCAGCTAGTTTCAGACTCTAAGGAAACTTATTCTTA
>JAATVL010000014.1 GCA_014523525.1 Nitrososphaerales archaeon TH703
AAATTCCTAGAATCCTATTTTATTTTCTATTCTCTTCGCAAAGCTACTATCGGGAGTAACCTTGATGCTTTTAGAGCAGGGAACAAACCTGCCAAGACGCTAAGTCCTGTGGAAATTAACCATACTCTAACCATATCAGAAGCCAAAAAAATAGGAGTTATGTGTTGACTATTGGCTGCGCCATTGTTTCCAGCAAGACCACCGCCTAAAATATAAGCACCAACAATTCCTCCCAATAAACCAAGCGTAGCTCCAAAAATACCAACCATAAGGGCTTCGCACAAAAAGAGGGAAAGTATGTGGAGACTTTTTGCACCAATGGCTTTCATGGTTCCAATCTCACGCGTCCTCTCGATAACCGAAGTGTACAGTGTTGTGATAATTCCAACAGCCCCGACTATCAAAGATACGATTGCAATACTCAAAAGAAAAGAGCTGACTCCGCTAGTGAACTGTTGCACAGTTTTGATAATTGCCTTAACAGTTGTAATTCCAATGTCGTTACCATAGAGTTTTCTAATTTCTTGCTCTATCGCATCTACATAGTCTCCAGATCTTGCAACCACGATTAACGAGTCAAACTTTCCCGATTTATGAAATAGTGTATTACCAACTTGTGTATCGATTATTGCAGAATTATCAATATTCGGATTTCCGGTCTCTTTAATTACTCCTCTTACAATGAAACTTTTTGAATCTTCTTCTCTCTTTCCTGTAGTAGTATCTACAAAAGTATACTTTGCTTTTACAGTTTGGCCTAAAGTTAGAAACGGTGTTGACTCACCGGGAGGATTAGCTAAATTATTTGATATAATAATAGAAGATGGATCATTTTGTCTTATTCTGGAACCTTCTACAAATTCCAAAGTCGGAGAAAGTACTGTCAGTTTTACGGGATCCATTGAAAATATTTGATACTCTTTTGAGTCCCCCTGAGACTCTAATGTAGCTTGAGCTTGATATGATGGGATAACCTCATCTACAAATGGTAATGAGTGTAGCCTGTTTTCAACAGCTGAATTTAAAGTAATTTTCGGCGTCGGTGGTGGACCCACAGCTGGTCCACCTCGTCCTTGCTCTACTTGAGCGGGATTTACGAAAACGATATTACCTGCTAGATTACTCGTTTGTTTACTAAAAAAACCGCTAAACCCCGCGCTAATACCACCAACGGCAACCATTAAACTACTTCCAACCATAACCATAATGATTGTCAATATAGATTTCGTCCTTCTTTCTTTTAATGCATCAAAAGATAACACAAAAATTTCTTTAATATCCATAATTTACAACTTTACTATTTTTTCTGAAGATCCATCTTATCCGTAGAATTATCATGTCCCAGAAGTGACTCAAAATCGTCGTCGTCTCCAGTCTGATCTGTTCTTACAATTTTTCCTTTAGATCTTTTAGACCGTAACCATCTAAGAGTAAATATAACTCCCAGTGCAATTATAATAAAGATAAGAATTGTAACAATGTTATTGTTTATTAGAAAGCTTTGTCCTTGGTTACTTGAGGCTGCAGTAGAGATGAATTGAACCGTTCCATTCCTAATAACGCTGTAACTATTTCTCAGATCATCGCTATACGTAATTTTCAATGATACTGGATAAACCCCAGGGGCAGATTGATTGTCTATCGCCAGAGGGATGCTAAAGGGCAGTGGAGAATTTTCATCAAGATCGCCAAGATACTGTGGAAAGCTAGAAACTGGTTTTAGCATGGGCCTATTTTGCGATACATTCAATGTATTTGGTGACGGTGATAACGGTTCTTGAAGTTGTTTTTCAGTACTTGAGGATGATCCCACTAGTTCTATAGTCGTAAATAATGCCAATGTATTTCCTTTGTTTAAAATATTTCCAACAAGGTTAGGAATTCCACCTATGTAATTAATAGCAAGATCATTGATATCTGCTGTTATATTCCCTACTACATTTGCGCCTAGATTAAACGAGTCAGACTTTGCTTCACCATTATATATGTAATCGATTAAGACCTTAAAGGATACGGGACTGTTAATCAGGGATTTGGAAGCAAAAACACTTGTGACAAATTCCTGTGTAGTACCAGCGCCTATTTCGCCCAAGTTCCACTTTGAATTACCAAGAATTTTTACTAAGTCAGAATCTGAATTGAGAGTAACAACGGCATCTGCGATAGGCTTGTTGTTACTATTAGTAATATTAAATTTTAGGTCATCCACTTTTCCTGCCACCAAAGATATGCTCTTATCTTTTTTAGGTGTACCACCTACGTCTACAGTATTATCCTTAATTTCATTAGAAACCAGGTTAGGACTATTAAAATAGTAATAATCACTTACTTGTGTCAACGAATAAGAGTCGTTTTTGTTATTTTTATCGTTAGTAACATTACCAAAATTAACTTCATTATTTTTTACTATATTGTTGTTAGGTAATGAAGTCAGGTTTTCTACGGAATTGGATGTAGGAACGGCAGATGAGATACTTAAACCAGATTGCGGAGGAGTAGGCAGAATATGAACACCCATTAATTCGTTTAATGTCTTCCTATTACCATAAGCGTCATTATATGATATACGAAGATCCATATTTTCAAGTATGCTACCTACAGAATCGCTTGGAAATATTATAGGATCTATTTGTACGCTCCCACCTGCTGGGATCGTTCCTACATTAAATCTCGTGGTTCCTGCAGTTACCAGTGGAATTACTTCGATCGATTGTTGGACTGTGGCTGAGGAAACATTTTCATCACTGGTAGTCGCAGGGATTACATTATTGTTCTCAGCTCCATTCAGCTGATTCCTATGTGTGACATCTACGATGACTCCTGTAGCTACACCGGAGCCTTCATTTTTAATAAGAGTTCTTACAGTATTAGGTTCACCAGGAACTAGACTAACCACGTTTGAAAAGTTTAAAGCTGGTATTGCATCCAAAATAACTTTACCGCTTAATTTAAAAGGAATTCTGAGTGTTCTATCTCTTGTATCTTCTTCGTCCTGCTCTGCCACATTAAAGTATTTGATCTTTAGAGATCCACTGTATTCTTTTCCCACGAGAGTACTATTTGAGATATTTATCGGAAAATAAAGGGTAAATGTCTTACCAGCATTGACTATACCATTGAAGCTGGCCATTGCGGTATCGGATTCAGTATTTTTTGGAGTTACAAGTGCCTTAAATCCCGATGGAAAATCAAGTGATGCCCTTATGCTTGTTACATCTGAAAATCCTCTATTAATAAGTACAATGGCGAGTATAGAGTCTCCTTCCCCCGGTTCTACCTCCAGTTTTCTTACCGGCGGTATATCCTGTGCTTTTGAGGATTCTGAAGATGTTTCAGCAACCACAGAACCTTGGGCTGTTTGATCTGTGAAAAAGGAATCGATAAATGCAAATCTAGTAGGTCCTTCATTTCCATGTTCCTCTTCATTATCATCATTGCTTGTAGATGGTTGGGCCGGAGCGGGAGTAGTAACAGTATTTGTAATTATAATGGGTTCAGGCCGTTGTAGAGGTTGTGGTTGTATATTGTTATTATCCTGTTCATTCTCAATCGGCTTCCCCTCACCACTCGATTTCTCCTTTTTATTATCAATGGGTTTGACTTCACCACTAGACTTCTCCTTTTTATGATTTTGGCTTCCTTTATCTCCAATGTACCTCTCATCACTGCTGTCTTTTTTTTCTTTAAAGTTTGATGACTTATCCTCTTTTGATTTATCATTTTTATTCTGACTGACGCCTTTATCTGCAAAAGTAGAAGAAATTATTGTATCATTAGAGGCAAGGATACCACCAACAATAACCAGACATATGCAAGAGAGCATGAATACGAAATTTAAGTAGTTGTTGTTAATATTCGCATTTTTATTCCCCTTACTAGACGACATATTCAATTTCCGGTATTAATTACCTCTTTCTCGATTGTGCCATCTCTGATTTGTATTGACCTATCTGTCATTCGAGCCAACCCATCATTATGAGTTACCATAATTATAGTTCTTCTAAATTTGCTTGATAGCAACTTTAATAAATTGAAGACTTCTGTGCCTGTTTTGGTATCCAAGTTTCCAGTGGGTTCATCAGCGAGAATAATAGTAGGATTATTCATTAGAGCTCTTGCAATTGCTACTCTTTGCTGTTCTCCACCACTCAGATTAAATGGCTTGAATTGGGCTTTAGATTTTATCCCCAAAAAATCTAATAACTTTAACGCTCTGTTCCTTCTCGTGGATCTATCCATCCCACTTATTACAGCTGGAAACTCTACATTCTTCTGAACACTTGTTCTATTGATCAAATTATAAGACTGAAAAATAAAACCAATAGACTTGTTTCGCAATGCAGCTACTCGAGAATCATCTAGTAAAAAAATGTCAATCCCGCTGATAAATACTTGACCACTTGTGGGTCTTTCTAAGGCGCCTAGCATATTAAGTAATGTGCTTTTTCCGCTGCCCGAAGGACCAACAATGGATACGAGTTCACCGGTTCTCACAGTAAAGTTAATATTTTTAACTCCGATTATTCTGCCGGCTGGCGAATCCCAAAATTTTGAAATGTGTCTCACTTCTAACGCAGCTCTACTATGAGTATCATTGGAAGACTTTGAAATATTATTTTTGGCAGGATCTGATTCCAACCCAATATTGTATGAATAATAGAGTAAATAAGTTGTTGTCCAATTAATGAAATAATCATTTGCATGGTTTCATTAAGATATCTAATAGAAAAAGTACCATCTAAAACGTTTAATTACCATCTATTTACCAAATCTGATTGGTACATGCGGGGGTTGTAGAGCCTGGCCAAATAACAACAAGATTTGGAAACGCAGGACTTAAGATCTAATAAATTGGGGATCCTGTCCTTTAGGGGTTCGTGGGTTCAAATCCCACCTCCCGCATCCATGTAAACTAATCATTATATCAGTTTACGAATTCTTGATCTAATTAGTTTTTTAATTAATTTTTCATTAATGTGCTAAATGGAATCCAGGGGTCTTTTATGTGTCAGCTGTCCTACTTAAATCGACTTATTTTATTTGATATTCATAAAAAGAACAGAATCACCAGATTGTTAATTAGAATTATTAAGAATCAGTAAAAGAGATAAGCAGACTACATTACCTATTCAACCAATTCTAGTTCCATTTAGTCGAAATAAATCACAGTATCAAGGTCTATCATGCACTACAAATGAAAAATAGAAATAATGAATAATTAAATATGAAAAAAAGTACCACTAAGCTATGGAGATAAAAGGATCTTTAAATATAATTTCTAGAACTTATGGAATACTACAAAATAGTGTAAGCAAGTATAAAAAGATCTTAGGTAGACCTCTTACTGCATCAGAAAAAATTCTTGTAGGTCATATTCATAATTCAAATATAAATGGAGAAATTCAATCCGGATCAGACTATATCTTTCTAGATCCAGATAGAGTTGCATTGCAGGATGTAACAGGTCAAATGACACTCTTACAATTCATGCAGTCAGGTCTGAAGAGTGTAGTAGTTCCGACTACAGTTCATTGTGATCATCTAATTCAAGCAAGGACAAGTGGCGAGGCCGATACAAAACTGGCTCTTTATGAAAATAATGAAGTATACAAGTTTCTCGAATCAGCTTCAAGAAAATATGGCATTGGATTCTGGAAGCCAGGCTCTGGGATAATTCACCAAGTAGTTCTTGAAAATTATGCCTTTCCAGGTGGTTTGATCATAGGCACTGATTCACATACACCTAATGCAGGCGGTCTTGGAATGATTGCAATAGGAGTTGGTGGTCTTGATGCTGCAGAAGTAATGGCAGGAATATCCTGGGAACTTTTATATCCAAAACGCATTGGTGTGTTTTTGACAGGGAAACTTAATGGATGGACATCACCAAAGGATATTATACTATATGTAGCTTCCAAACTTACAGTTTACGGTGGAACAAATGCAATAATAGAATATTTTGGTCCTGGATCAAGGACCATTAGCTGTACAGGAAAGGCAACTATTACAAACATGGGAGCAGAAATTGGTGCGACCTGCTCTATATTTTCGTATGATAATAAGATGGAGACTTATCTTCGAGCGACAAAACGTGAAGGGATTGCAGATTTAGCGAATAAGTACAGAGATTTATTTACACTGGATAAGGAAATAGAACAGGAGATTACAAAAGATAGAGAAAAAGCTCAACATTATTTCGAACAATTGATCGAGATAGATCTTTCTAGTCTTGAACCCTATATAGTTGGTCCGCATACACCTGATTTAGCAAGACCCATATCGAAAATGGCAAGTGAAGTCAATAGGAATAATTATCTTGATACAATTTCTGTCGCACTAATAGGAAGCTGTACTAATTCATCATATGAGGATATGTCAAGGGCTTCTGATATTGCTGAACAAGCCAAGTCAAAAGGAGTGAAAGTAAAGGTTCCTCTCCAAATTACCCCAGGATCTGAAATGATTCGCGGCACAATCGAAAGGGACGGACAGATGAAAGCACTAAAGGATATCGGAGCAAATGTACTAGCAAATGCTTGTGGTCCTTGTATTGGACAGTGGAATAGACCCGAGCTTAAGAAAGGTGAACCTAATACCATAGTAACATCTTATAATAGAAATTTTCCGGGTCGAAATGATGGGAGTAGGGAAACAATGAACTTCATTGGCAGCCCGGAATTGGTAATAGCATTAGCTTTAGGTGGTAGGCTTTCGTTTAATCCTTTAATTGACGAATTGACCGCAAATGATGGTACTAAATTCAAGCTAATTCCCCCCAAGGTGGCGCCAGAGATCCCTTCAAATGGTTTTGTATATAATCAAGATGTTTACCTCCCACCTACCAAAGAATCTCAAAATGTGGATGTACTAATCGATCCAAATAGTTCCAGACTACAAAAGCTGGAACCATTCCCTCACTGGGATGGGAACGATTTTGAAAAGCTACCAATGCTGGTAAAGATCAAAGGTAAGTGTACCACTGATCATATTTCACCTGCTGGCCCCTGGTTAATGTATCGAGGTCATTTAGACAAAATTAGCGATAATCTTCTTCTTGGTGCAGTTAATGCGTTTCATGAAGATCAAGTTGGAAAGGGTAAGAATATTCTCAATCATCAGGTGGAATTACTAGCCCATATAGCACGTGAATACAAATCAAGAAAAATAAGATGGATAATAATTGGCGATAGTAACTACGGTGAAGGAAGTAGTCGAGAACACGCCGCAATGACTCCACGCTATCTGGGCTGTTGTGCAGTTATTTCAAGGAGCTTTGCAAGGATACATGAAACAAATCTGAAAAAACAAGGGATACTTGCTCTTACTTTTGTAAACCCAAAAGACTATGATAAGATTTTAGAGGATGATAGGTTAAGCATCTCAGGTGTTAAAAATCTCCAGGAAGGTAAACATCTTACTTGCATTATTCACCATAGTAACGCAACTGATGATGAAATCTTGTTAAAGCATTCATACAACTCATGGCAGGTAGAATGGTTCAAAGCTGGTTCAGCACTTAATTTAATGCGTAGTAAATGATTATGGTACTCAAATTTTTATTTTCAATTTTTTGTCTTCTTCCAATTTGTTATCGATTCGATAAAAAATCTGTGCATCCTGTAATCACCTGATAATTCCGGATGGAAAGAAGTCCCAATTATATTTCCTTGCTTTACAGCTACTATTTTTCCATCAAACTTACTCAAAATTTGCACATCTGGACCCATCGAAATTACAGTAGGTGCACGTATAAAAATTCCCTTATAATCATTTCCTATACCAGATATATCTAAGTTTGATTCAAATGAATCATACTGCCTTCCAAAAGAATTCCTCTCAATTTCAATATCTAAAGCGCCTAGCAATAATTGTTTCTTGTTTCCAACAACCTTATCATAAGATTTTTTAGCCAAAACAATCATACCGGCACATGTTCCCATTACAGGCAATCCTTCTTGTAGTATTCTTGTAATTGCGTCTAATAATCCGTTCTTTATAGCAATAAGTAAACCCATTACGGTACTCTCGCCGCCTGGTATAATCAAACCATCAACTTTCATAATCTCTTCAGGGTAACGAACAGGAATGACTTTGCCTTTAATTTTCATTTCTTTAAATGCATCTGTTATTGCTTTGATATTCTCTTCAATATCGCCTTGAAGACCCAATACTCCAATTAATAACTCATTCAAACTGTAGGTCCTCTTTCTTGCATTCTTAAATTCAAGTTCTTGGTATCAAGACCAAGCATTGATTTCTTTTCATCAATCATTTTCTGTGCCTCTAGAACTGTCTTGGGATCGTCAAAATAAGTAGTCGCTATAACGACAGCTTTCGCTCTTTCAAGTGGATCTTCTGCTTTAAATATTCCTGAACCTACAAAAATTCCATCACAACCTAGCTTCATTAGCAGGGCAGCGTCCGCTGGTGTAGATATTCCTCCCGCAGCAAAATTTACAACAGGCAATCTTCCAAGCTTCCCTGTTTCTTTAACTATCTCATAGGAGGATTGTAACTCTCTTGAAATCTTAATTAGTTCTTGATCATCGTTATTATCGTAAATTCCCTTTATCTTTTTAATTTCGTTATTTACCATTCTTATATGGGTTACTGCATGTGAGACATCCCCTGTCCCTGGCTCACCTTTTGTTCTAATCATTGAAGCACCTTCCTCTATCCTGCGTAGTGCCTCACCCAAATTCTTAGCTCCATTCACAAAGGGTGTTGTGTAATTCCACTTCCAAATATGCCTACTTTCATCAGCAGGACTAAGTACTTCACTCTCATCGATCATATCAACTCCCATTTCTTCAAGAATATCAGCCTCAGATAAGTGTCCTATTCTGCACTTTGCCATTATTGGTATACTCACAGAATCTAATATTGCTTGAATTACTTTAACGCCTGCCGTTCTAGCCACTCCACCTGCATGTCTTACATCATAAGGAAGTTTATCCAAGACCATGACTGCAACTGCTCCGGCATCTTCGGCTATCTGAGCTTGTTCTACATTGGTTACGTCCATTATTACACCATGCTTTTGCATGTGTGCAAAGCCACGCTTTATCAAGGCTGTCCCGCTTGAAATTTCTTTTCTATCAATGGTTGTTATTTTAATACCCTTGGATAATGGATATGCACCCACTTGCGATATTGTCATCTACTATTTTTTTCTAATTTGCATTATTTAGGTATTAGTCTTGCTGCAAAATAAAAGGCCCTGTGTTTAGAATTGAGTCTCATATTTCTACTCCTTCATTCCTCATCTATCCTAAATCCTTCTGTAATTGATATATTAATGATATTCTAACGCATAAAACCAACCTTTGGGCCGCTGAGGCAAAAAGTTTCTTGTTTAAAGAACATTGCAATTGGAGAATAGAACTAAATAGACATTGCTACTTAAATAATGTCGAATTTATGATAGAACCTTTGGATAAAGCTATTCTGACAGCTATCTATGTTGCATCACTCGATTCGGATATTTTGCCATTAGAATATCTGAAGAATAGAACTACAATTTCGGAAGATATGTTTAACCTAAAAATTGACGAAATGATTGAAAATGGTTTTGTAGAAAGATCTAATCCTCTCAGATTAACTTTCCTTGGCAGAGGTTTACTAAAAATTGTATTGATTGGCGGAGTATTTGATATTGTTCATCCAGGTCACATTCATACATTAAAGGATGCAAAAAGCCAGGGTGACATATTGATTGTTGTGGTGGCAAGGAGTTCAACTGCACTTAAAATAAACAAAAATAGAAAAATATACCATGATGAGTTTCTTAGAAGAGAGCTGGTTGAGTCCATTAGATACGTTGATTATGCAATCATTGGAAGGGAAGGTACGTTATACGATACTGTAGAATTTGTCAAGCCAGATATTATTGCATTAGGATATGATCAAATACACACTGAAAGAGAAATTGCTGTGAATTGTTCGAAAAGAGGAATAAATACCAGAATAATTCGCTTAAACACCCCAATCCCCGGCTCTAAAAGTGCCCAAATCAAAGAAGAATTGGGCCATTCAATTTATGATATATGATTCTGTTCTTCTTTTTGAATTCTGCAAGGTAACCTTAACATTGTCACCGTTCTTTAGTTGCAGTACTTGTTTGATATTAACAGGAGCTATAATCTCCAACATGTTCTTATCATGGTGTGTTCGTTCAAGAATCAATAAGTCTGATTGAATATTTTCATTACCATTTAATGTTGTAGGGTAACACTTGACCCAACCATAAGTTCGTTCGGAATCACTGAAACCATCAATAAATTGATAACGAAAACATTCAATTTTTTCTCTATTTTCTAACGACAGCGAATCAATCATTTTAATATTCAAAGTGCCTGGGTAAGGGATATACCCAATCTTTTTTTCAAACTGCTTACGATAGCCTTCAAGACTCATATAGTACTTTCCTTCTCCCATCCCAGAGACCAAAATACCATTAAAATGAATATTTCCAGGCGATGAATATACTGCCATGTTAAGATAGTCAGACATTTTCTTTACGAATGAAAGACCTTCTTCTGTTACCCTGATCATATAGCCGTGTCCTTTCTTGACTCGTTCTAAATATTTCATTTCTTGCAATTCCAAAATTATTTTTGAGGCCGCCTGTTGTGACTTGTTTATTTCTATTCCAACGTCAGTACTAGTAAATTCAATGAAATTATCCCTCGCACCTTTAAGCAATAGTTTAGCTAGCGTTATGACGTAATCATACTTTATATCTTGCATCGTTCTTTAGTTGCCAATACCGATCTGATCAAAGGTCCTTACTGTAATTTCTGGTGATTTTTTTAATTCTGCCATTCTATGCCCTACTACAAACTCGACTCCTGCCCTGTACGCGGCATCAATAAGTCGTTGCGTAATAATTCCATCCAGAACTAGAAATCTAGCGCCTTCTAAGGAGTCCAATCTTTTGATTATTTCTGATACTGGGATCTTCAACAATACCTGCATCGAATTATCCAATATCACGGCCTCCAAAGTTTCATTGATTTGTGGATATACTTCTTTGATTACTGAGGCGATTTGGGGATCATCTACCGCATTATCAGCATTATTAAAATTTGAGGAGGCTTCATGCGCTGTATTGTTATTTTCATAATTTTTTGACTTCTTTACGTTCCTTTGATGTCGAACTGGAACATCGGATTGCTCGCCTGCAGGTTCAATTACGTCTTTTAGTATCTCAGATATTTCCAACGGAGTGCACTCCTCCACTTCTTTGCCATCTGGTGCTCTCAAAACTTTATCAATTTTAACCAACCCTTGCAATTCCTTCAAGATCAAGTCAGCAGCCCTATCACCGTCTAAAAATGCTATAACCTTCTTTCCTGAAGTGAGGTTGGTTATAGTTTCATCAATTTTGGCTCCTTCAATAGCAATAGAGTTATCAAAACCTGCACGTAAAAGGTTAATCACGTCGGCCCTACCTTCAACAAGAATAATGTACGGCGAATCAAATACTCCAGTACCACACGCTAACTGAGCCTTTCCAAATGTGGTTAGTTTTCCTGGTTTGCTTGCGTCATATACATCGCGTAGCATTTCTTCTCCTTCACTTATTGTCTTTGTCGCCCATTCTTGAATTATTTTTTTGGCTCTATCCACAATAACTTTTTTCTTGATAGCTCGTATGTCATCTATACCGACTAAGAGAAACTTACCCTGAAAGGGTCCAACTTTATCTATGCTTTCAATCGCGGCAGATATCAATGCAGCAGTTGATATGTCAGTGCTCATAGGGAGCAAAGCGTCGCCCTTAGTTGTATTAGATTTGGTATCAACATTTACCTCAATTCTCCCAACCTTTGACACTTTCTGCAACTCGTTTAGGTTCATCTCAGGGCCTAGTAATCCCTCTGTCTGGCCGAATATTGCGCCAATTATATCGGCCTTTTCTACTATCCCATCAACTTCAAATTCAAGTTTAACATGATATTTTACTATACCAGTATTAGGCATTTTCAAACCCTCATATTTGTAAATACGATGGTAAGCTTATCTTGCTTGAATATAAGTGCTTTGACATGTTTTAATAAATCTTGAGATGATTATTTTGTTTAAATCAAAATTGAAATGTTTAGAATTATTCCTTCTACTTGTGATTCAAATAAAAAATTTGATCGAATTTAAATTATAAACTCCAATGGATCTAGTATTCGTTGAG
Organism: Nitrososphaerales archaeon TH703; assembly: GCA_014523525.1. Lineage (GTDB taxonomy): Archaea > Thermoproteota > Nitrososphaeria > Nitrososphaerales > Nitrososphaeraceae > TA-21. The sequence continues at coordinate 12,191 of JAATVL010000014.1, forward strand.
AGTAGTTTGGATTGTCATAAATTCATGTTGGAAAAATTATGAAATAATTGAACATCATTGCAAGAAAAGATTAATTATGTGAGCTTGAGTGACGTACTGAAGAATGTCTGATTGGGACCTTTTGACTCCAGGGATAGGACTTACGGTTATCGGTATTGTGGGAGTTGGTATTTCACTTGCAGGGATTGCACATACATTTGTAGAGGGAATGCATGCCGTTAGCCTTCTTACAATGTTCATTGGTTTAATATTTCTGACAGCTGGTATCTTTAAAGATGGATTCCCAACCTCAGGAAGAGCCAAATCTGCTACATTCCTTACATTAGGTTTCCTTGTTACCTTTGGCTTTGCAGCCGCTATTACTATTGGAACTACTATACCCAGTATCTTTACTTATATTGGACTTATGTTGGTAATTTCAATACCCGCTACAGTACTTACTGTTGCGTCGTATAAAAGGACACCTTACCTTAAGGCTATAACAGTAATATTCGTAATCGCAGCAATAGTCGGTGGATCTACATTTTATGTATTTGGATTGGTTACACCAAAGGCCCCACAAGAAAACATTAAGAGCGAAGTAAAACAGAATGAAACCGCTCCAATTAGAAACATTACAAATCCCATTAAAGCCACTATTCCTCCCGGTGCGTCTGCACAGGGAAATCCCAGCTATGATCCGGCCAATATAAAAGTTCCAAAAGATGGGGGAGTAGAATGGACCAACAAGGATAATGTACCTCACACCGTTACAAGTTTAATTGATGATGGTAAAACGTTTGATTCAAAGCCCATTAAACCTAATGCCACATTCATTCTTGATGCCATGACCCTTAAGGAGAGACAATATGACTATTTCTGTACTTTGCATCCATATATGAAAGGAAAAATAACAGTAGGCTAAACTGGATCCAAATGGGAGCTACAAAAGATATGTTACCAAACATTTTTAGAACTAAGTCATACCCGTGAATATCAATGTCAAATATTTGTATTGAAAATTGATCAATAAATGTCTGAAATAACATTACTAATTACTGAGAACCAAATCAATTCCTTAATCAGTTCCACTAAGGAGGATCTTCCTAACGAGTCATGTTCTCTTCTTTTAGGAAATATAGTCGACTGCGAATACCGTGTCAAAGTATTAAAAAGAATGAATAACATAGCTCATTCAGAAAATTCATTTAACATGGAGCCTGACGAACTTATCAAAGTTTATCAGTGGGCATCTAGTAAGGACCTGGATGTTATTGGAGTTTATCATTCGCATTTAGATGGTGCAAGACCATCGGCGACCGACTTGATTTTTATGCGAATTAATCCTGTAATCTGGCTCATATACGAATTATCTGGTTCAAGGTTTAGGGCATTTATGCTCGTGCAGGATAACCTGAAAGAAGTAGAGATTAAGATATCTAAGGCCTAAGCCTTTCAGTATCTCTAGGATAAAGGACAACTTCCCTAATGTTCGTAGTATTAGTGAGGATCATCATGAACCTGTCAAATCCAATGCCACACCCGGAATGCGGAGGCATTCCCCATTCAAATGTCTGCAAATGATCAGAAAAACTATTTGGGTCAAGTCCCTTTTCTAGTAATTTATTTCGTAATCTCTCAGAATTGTGCTCTCTGGTTCCACCAGAAACAATTTCTAAATATCCATACTGTAAGTCAAAAGACTTTGAAAGTTCAGGTTTCTTTTCATGTTCAAGTATGTAGAATGGCTTTAGTTTGGTGGGCCAATCAATTATAAAATAAAAACTTGGATAAATCTGTCCTAGCTTTTTTAATACAGGATCAGAAAGATCGTTCCCAAATTCTATCTTTTCTCCTAAACTTCTTAAATCCTCCAAACATTTTTGATACGTAATTCTTGGAATCCTATCAACCATAATTTCTTGTTTATTTTCAAAGTATGTCATCTCTTTGTTATGATGAACAAATAGATCATTTATGGTTG
>JAATVL010000116.1 GCA_014523525.1 Nitrososphaerales archaeon TH703
AATTTAATGTAGGAAAGATAAAATCTGGGTCTACCATAAAGACAAGTAAAATGCCGAAAATTAATTCTTATTTTCTCATTGCGTTTTATATCTCAATTATAAGCCTGGTTCTTATGGCATTTAGTCCAATTCTGCAATACGCGTATGCACAACTTCAAGCAAATGTGACTACAAGTTGTGAAAATGGAAATTGCACTACCACAATTTGCACTAATAATCAACCCTGCAAAACTACCAATTCAAATTCCACAAATATCACGTCGTTTGGTGGTTTATTAGAGAATAGAACGGTTCCAAAACCCACGATTCCTGGTGAAATAGTATAACAAATAAATCAAGAAAAAGGCTTCTATTTATGAATTTGTTTTCCTAAATTGATGTTTTAATTTTTTATATTACTGAAAATGAAAACTTAAACATCAATGTGTTGGTCTTTAGCTGTCGAATTCATTTTGTTACACCAGGGTTTTTGAAAGAAGGAAATTATAAATGTAAGACTTTATCAAATATCATTTTATGGATTCAACATCAAATGGTTCCCGTAATGAATTCAACATGAATAGCATCTTTTTTATATACCTCTCCTTTGAGGGAACCATGACTAGTTGTCTTTGATAGAATTCAATTAAATGCCCAATCAAACAATTAGATTCTTGCTTGTTTACCCCGGGTGATAAATTAGTAAGTATCATGGCATACCAGTACTCTACTAATGCATCCTCCCCGTATTTTGATACTAGATCTAGTATATACGAAAAATTAGAATGACATTTTCTACATAGTCCATTATGTACATCTATGTATTTTTTTTCAACTATATGACCACACTTTGCTTTTATCAAAGTATTTGTTAGATACTATTGTAAAGAGGGCATATTAATGCTCTGGTAATTTAACGTGCCTAACAATTGAAGAGAGTATTATAAGTGAGTTTTTATGATTTTCATCTAATTTAATTTGGGTCTTCGAACAACGTTGTTAATAAATGAGCATTCTAAAGCAGGATATAAGGTGAGTAATCCTCATGACAAGACTACAATTAAAAAATCGGTGAGTATTATTAAAGTACTTTGTCATGGATAATTCTAAAACTTTATAGATTTAAACTAGTTAAGTAATTCAAGACTATACAATAAAAGGGCGAATTCAATTTTGATACAAACTCTTACTCTAAAGGCCAAATTTCTAGTTCTACTCTTGTTTTGTTTTAGCTTGATGCTTTTCAACACAAATAATTTTTATAATGTAAAAATTTATGGTCATCAATTTACTCCAAATGAAACTGCAAACTTTGTAGGGATTATAGGCCAGATGCAAGCAGAATTGGGGCTCGTTCCGGTAAACCTGGAAAATAATAACGTGTCACTAGCTCAAAATCATGCAAATAAGGCAGCTTCCCTACTGACTCCAAGGATATTGGTAGAAATTGCAGAGGACAACCCTCGATTAGCCGGTGATCTTAGAAGCGCAATGATTCAGCTGCAAAGTTTATCATCATCTTCGGAGAGCCAGGTAAAAAGTGTTAGTCAGCTTGTAAGTGATCTTAATGAAAGGCTGGGTGAAGATGCAAGTGTCAGAATGGCACAAGTGCAACCAACCTCTTCAAGCTTTTTGGAGGGTGTTACAAAGCTTCTAGGAAACATATTTGGTGGTAGCGATACGGAAGGAAAGGACCAGAATACAAAGCTTGAGGCCTTAGCTTTAGCCAATGTGATAGATGGTATGCTAATAAACTATGGTAACGCATACCATGTTGGATTTGATATGACGAATATGTCAAACATGGTTATGATTGGGAACAGCAGCAGTCCAAGTTCCATAGTAATGAACAATCCTGCAACCGGAAATAATTCTGGCCCTAGCAATATGAATATGCAATCAATGAATACCTCGTTCAATAACATGACTACGACGCAACATGTAAGTGAAAAGAACATGGGTTATTCATTAGTTAATATGTCAGACTACCAGAGTGCTCAAGCACTGGCTACAAAGGCATCTGAAATCTTTAACACTAAACTTAAGCATACGACAATGAGCAACAATAACAAAAACGTAACAGCCTTTGTTACCCATCTGGATAATGGACTGACTCAACTTAATGACTCCATTTCAAAAAAAGCTTCGCCTCAAGATATTATGATGATAGTTCACACACAAATTCATCCTAACCTATTGGAAGCCTTCAACCTGCAGTTGCGTAAATAATAAATCACAACATATGTTTTGGAACGCAGAGACCACCGCTTTATTCATGTTAAGTAATATCTACCTTAGTTTGGTACCAATTTATATGACGACTTGTATATTTGTGAGATTAAACGATATGAGATGAAATCATTCTATTACGTTTATAGATACTACCATTTTTGCTGCTTTGTCTAAATTTCCAGTATACTGTTTTATCTATGCTTATTTTGATGTAAAGGTTTCCAATTCCAATTTTGGTATACTGGGTATACTTTTCCAAAAGCATATTCCGAATTCTAATTAATTCCTCATTTGTTTGGTATTTTCCTTTTTGATATAGTAAAGTGGCATGTCCAATTAACATAACAAACCATAGATTTTTCCAGTCCTCTTCATAGTGGTCTACAAGAAAGGAAACCCTTGGATTTTCTGTTATGTTCTTTACCCTCTTCAGCTGTTTGATAGTAGTGGTCTTAGGTTTATCGTCCAATGGAATAAAGATACTTTTCTGTTCAATAACAAATACTACTGGTG
>JAATVL010000117.1 GCA_014523525.1 Nitrososphaerales archaeon TH703
AATTATTTTTAAATAGTTTCTCAAGAATGCTAATCAACAAACCTATTCAATTCTTATTCTTCTAATAGTCTGTACAATTATAGTAGATGAGCAAAATTGAAATAAACGAAATTGAGTGGTATTTCAGAGATTTTTTATTTAAAAATCATAACAGGGGTGTATCGCAACTTCAATCGAAAACTATCCCAAATAACATGATAGAAACTTATCTTAGGTATAGAAATGCAGATCTAGGGCATTTTTCCTCGATTTTAGAAATCGTACTGGAAAATCTAATCTCCTCAAAATTTATAGAACGTAGAGATCTTTTTGTAGCAATAAGAGATGGCATATCTCGCTTACAATGTAGTAAATGCTATTACGTATGTTATCTTGGAAATTTAGAATCAAAGATCTGTTTAAGATGTCAATGTACCGAATTAGATACATTCCCAAAAAAACATTGATCTTGAAAAATCTTATTTTTTATGATTTGCACTTAATGACGTTTGGGTTGGGAATAAAAAGAAAATAAAGAAGTAACCGTCCTGGGTTTTGAATTAATTATTGAAACTCATATATAGAACTTTAAGAAACATTCCTAGTTGAAAAAATGTCTGCTTTAACTATAAGGAAGTTTTATGAAGAAATACTTCAATTTGTAGGAAAAAAAGTTTCCATAGAGACAACTTATGAAAAGAATTATAATGGAATATTAACCGCTATCGACGAAAAATTGGATACTGTCCTCGAAAATGTAGAAGGTCATGGAATATTGAGAATTATCATAAACGGATCATTTGTGAAAGAAATAAAGCTTCTAGAAAAGCCCTTTGATCTTAAGGGTCTTGCAGATCGTATATCAAGAGTATTCCCCGGCCTTGTAAAAATCAGAGATGATGTGAAGGCTATAATTGTGATGGATAAGATTAAGGTGACTGAACATGGGATTGAAGAAGGCACTGGCTTAGCTGCGGACAGGGTTAAATCAATATATGATGAATTCATGAGGGAGTTCAAGAAGTAAATTTGTTATTTGAGGTCAGATATTCTGACCTGGCAGGAAGGATAGGAAAAATCAAAACTCCTAGTGGGACTTTTGAGACTCCTGCCTTTATCCCTGTTATACATCCTGTAACACAGTCTGTAGATGTAGAGTTTTTGAAGAAATTAGGTTTTGAAGCAGTTATTACAAACGCGTATATCACATTAAAACAATATGGCGAAACTGCGCGGGAAAAGGGCATTCATAAATTAATAAATTTTGATGGTCCAATAATGACAGATTCCGGTGGCTACCAAGTACTCGAGTACGGTGCTATTGAAGCAGAACCTTCATTTATAGCCCAATTTGAGAATGATATTCAAAGTGATATTTGTGTGCCTCTTGATAAGCCAACAGGGTATGGACTGAGTTATGAAGTGGCTGAAAGGTATGTTAATGAAACAATCAGAAATTCCCAAGAAACATTGAATCTCATCAAGAGTAACAGTAACCGAAACTCTGTTTGGGTAGGTCCAGTGCAGGGTGCCGAACATCTTGACTTAGTCAAGAGATCTGCGGGATTACTTGACGCGATGGGATATGAAATGATGGCTCTCGGTAGTCCTGTCCAATTACTAGAATCATATGAATTTGCAATTTTAGCTGACATGATAGGAACTCTGAAGTCAACTGTTATGTCCAAACCTATTCATCTCTTTGGAGCCGGACATCCCTTAACGATACCATTGGCAGTAGCGTTAGGATGTGATACTTTTGATTCTGCTTCGTATATGCTGTACGCAAGAGACGACAGGTACATGCATCCAAATGGTACTTCAAGATTGGATAAGTTGGTATATCTTGCATGTCAATGTCCAATTTGTATAAATATGAAAGTTAAAGAATTTGTTAGCCTTGAGCATGACGAAAAGATAGACAAATTGGCTAAGCATAATCTCTACGTATTAAGATCCGAAGTTTTATCGGTTAAACAAGCTATCATGGAAGGAAGACTTTGGGAATATGTTGGACAAAAAGCACGAGCTCATCCTAAATTAATGGAGGCCTTTAAATTATTCATGAATTACAAACACTTAGAAGATGGTACACCATTCTTTAAGAAAAAAGCAATATTTTTTATAGAATCAATCGACCAATATCGACCAGAAGCTTCTAGATTAAGAAGGATTTTTAGTTCATTTAAAACAAATAAGAAAAAGATCGTTCTTTTTCCTGATACACAAGTTTCTCCCTTTTATAGTTCGCAAGAATATCACAAATTATCAAGGAAATTTTCAGATTACCTAATTTGTGCTTATAATCCTTTTCTTGGTATCATTCCAACTGAAATTTCAGATATTTATCCTGCTGCTCACAAGTTGATATCCATGAAAAAGTTTACCTACAGTAATAGAAATGACTATCCAACGTTTGTTAGTTCATTAGAAAAATTCCTATCATGTAATTTTTTTGATGATGTGATAATTGTTGCCGACGATTTCATGCAAGGGGTAGTGCGTGATATGCATATAATATCTAAAAAGCTAAAGATTATCAAATATAGCGATGATATAATGGAGCAACTTTAATGATTTACTTACTCCAGATTATGATAAATTTATTTTGTAGTCCAGATTCTTGCTTAAATATTAGAAATGGTTAAGATAAATAATAAAAATGGCAACTGATTATGAATTCATTTATACGTTTTGTGAAGAGTTATTAAATTTAGATAATTCTCTTCGATGGATCGGTATTTCTAATAGATATGGTGTTTTGATTAATGTTGAACAACGCGAAGGATTAAAACCATTAATGTCCGAAGAGGAAAGTGAAGAGTATGCTGCGGCTGCAGTTTCAAGATATAGAAGTAGGGTTAAATTTCAAACAAAAATTGGGAAACTAAATTACGCGGTGGGGAGATATGAAAATGTGACCAGGATTACTATTCCTATAAGTAACGACTTTTTTCTTCTCTTAACAATTGATAAAGGGAAAAATTATGATGACATAATTCTTGAAAAGATAATTCCGTTTATCGACAAGAGTAGGAGCAAATTTAATTCTGGAGATCCAAATCCAAATGATTGATTTATGGTCGCCATACTAGACTATTCTAAAAACTATTGAAAATTATGGTTTGATGTCATTCACAAAACTGTTGTAAATTGATAGTGCTTCGTCCTCGCTTTTTGCCCCTACAATAGTGGCTGCACCACTGATCATAAAGCTTATTGAAAGATTATCAGAATTACTAGTCATGATTGTTAAGCCTAGCTCTCCTTTTGTCTTAATAGTATAACCCAACCTTTCTGCACTTTTTTCAATTCCAATCAGATTTAAGGATGACGAAATTTGCGCAGGTGTAACGGTGTATGTTCTCTTTCCTCGGTCACGACCGCATAGTTCCTCAATTATTAGATCCTGTGTTTCCAATTGACTTTTATCTATTCTTTTTATTCCGCATGAAGGACATTCTTCTTGTCTAAATACTGAAACTTTCTCTAGTGACAGATCGTTTAGATCTATATACAAGAGCTTATTTTCTAGTGCTGGTTTTTCTCCTAGAATAATCTTGACTACTTCAGAAACTTGAATACCGCCGACTAGATATAAAATTGATGGATGTACACCTTCAGTGCTACAAGTAGGCATATCGTCTTCTGCTAATGCAGGAAAGATACACCTCAGACAGGCGGTTTTATTTGGAATTATTGTGCAAATTGAACCTAACATGCCCAAGGCACCTGCATAAATAAAAGGGATATTCAGTTTAACGCATGCGTCATTTAGTGCATACCTGGCATCTATACTATCTAATGCATCCACGACTATATCAAATCCTTTAACAATGCTCTCAGCAGTATATTTAGTAACAGAATTCGGAAGAGCTTCGATCTCAACACCTGAATTTATTTGTTGAAGTTTTTCTTTTGCAGCTTCAACTTTTACTCTGCCTATATCGTTTTCTGTGTAAAGGTGCTGTCTGTGTAAATTAGAAATTTCTATGATGTCTCTGTCTACTATCTTCAATTTTCCGATCCCCATCGCAGTTAGTTGTGTAACTACAGGATTGCCTATTCCTCCAATTCCAACAACACAGACCTTTGCCTTTCTAAGTTTTTCTAAACCAACGAACCCTATTTCATCGAGCATTATCTGTCTAGAGTATCGTTGTAAATCCTCGTTCTTCAATTCAGAACCGCCAGCTACTGCTGGAAGAATATAAATAGAATCACCTTTGTTAAGCTTCATGGCCATGCCATCATTACTAAAGCGCATATTTTTTCCGTTTATGTAAATGTTAATTAATGATCTTGGTTTCCCGTTCAAATCCAAAACTTTACGCTTAAAATCTTCTCCGAGTTCTTCCGTTACTTTGGTAAATGCGTCTTGCAGATCTATGGCATCTAACGGGATCTTCTTTTCCCCGCTACCTTTCATAAGAACAGAAGGGATGATGAATTCAATACTTGTCATTCTATTCATCTCTGTCTAGGTAATCATCGCAGATACGGTTTGTACGTCTGGCTTAACAATGTCAAGTTTAGGCAATCTACTTATTATTGCTTCAGTAGATTTCAATCCGTTACCGGTAACATAACATACTACTTTTTCATCTTTTTCTATAAACCCATCATCAACTAGTTTTTTGAGTACAGCAATAGAGAGACCACCCGCAGGTTCAGTAAAAATGCCCTCAGTTTTAGCGAGTGTCATAATTCCATCAATAATTTCATCATCAGTAGCTTCTTCAGCAATACCACTGTACTGTTTCAATCTTTTCAGAACATAAACGCCGTCTCCAGGATCCCCAATAGCTAAACTCTTTGCTATAGTATCTGGTCTTTCTACAGGAACTATTTGAGTATTTTTCTTAAACGCATCAACTATTGGAGCGCAACCATGTGGTTGTGCCGCTGTAACTTTAAGATTTGAAACATCCCCAACAAGTCCTATTTCATGCAACTCTTCAAATCCTTTACAAATAGCAGTTAGCATTGCACCGCTACCAACGGGTATAATAAGATGATCTGGTATCTCCCAGTTGAGTTGCTCAGCTACTTCAAACGCTAATGTCTTCGAACCTTCCACGTAATATGGTCTCATATTAATATTTACAATTCCTATGCCTTTTGAATCTCCTATTATTGAGGCAACCCTATTGGCATCGTCATAAGTCCCTTCAACTGCAACAAATTTCGCACCGTAAGATAATGCCTGTGCAATCTTTACATTTTCAATATCGGATGGCGCGAAAATAAAACATGGCAAATGGGCTTTAGCGGCATGAGCGGCTGTTGCCGAAGCTAAATTTCCAGTCGATGCACATCCGACTGCCTTGAGTTTGATCTCTCTAGATTTTGAAATTGCCACACCCGCAGGCCTATCTTTGAATGAAAAAGTTGGATTTACAGAATCGTTCTTTATGAACAGATTCTTAAGGTTCCCGATATGTGTTCCTAAATCTTCTGCATGTTGCAGAGGTGTAAAACCAGCATGAATATTTACTATGCAGTTCTTATCAGCAATTGGCAAGAGCTCGAAATAGCGCCAATATGTCTTATCCTGTCTTGAAGAAAAGGTGTCCCTGCTTAAATCGGTTGGAACATCATATATAACATCGAGTGGGCCAAAACACTCTTCACATATGTATTTGAATATTGGAGTATATTCAGCGCCGCATTCTCTACACTTTAGAAAACGAATTGAACCCATGTATACTCAACTATCAACAATTTGTTTGGTAATAAATATCACTAATAGTAATTTTAGTATTACTTAATTTTTTTACTCCAAAATTTTATATCTAATAAACATCAATTACATCAAATATAGCACACACTCAGAATTCAATATAATTATTACATAATCAAGGAATAAATCGTCAATTTTATTGAAGGAATAGTCTATTATGGAAACATGACCTACTTCCTGTATGACATGCAGGATTTTTTGAATCTACAAGGTAAATGACTGAATCTTGATCACAATCAACTAGAATATCCTTCACTACTTGAATATTTCCAGATTCTTCTCCTTTCATCCAGAGTTTTTTACGAGAAACACTCCAAAACCAGGCATTTCCGGTTTTGACTGTATTTTCGATTGCAATTCTATTTGCATAGGCAAGCATCAAAATATCTTTAGATTTAATATCTTGGACTACTACCGGGATAAGGCCATTTCTCTTAGCAAAATCTAGTTTATCTATGAATTTATCATGAATCTTCATCACGATTCGTTCTTAACCTACAAGATAAATCTTGTTATGCATTGAATATAAGTCTAGCACCTTTTAAAGTTCAGGTATTTCTCCAGTATGACGACCACGGTTGCCATCTGACATTCTCATTGAACAAAGCTTCAAATCAGCATAAACTCGATAAATTCTGAGTATTGAATAATCGATAGCAAAATTGGTAAAGATATATTCACTGATTTATACCTGAATACTAGATTTTCAGACTTAGCAGACGATCTTGAGTTAATACTCGTGCGATCATTATGGGCTAATAATAAAGCCGTGAATTTTCCACGTAATTACTTTTATCTTCTGAAATAATTAAATCCTTGTGACAAGTATCGCT
>JAATVL010000118.1 GCA_014523525.1 Nitrososphaerales archaeon TH703
AGAGTAATGCCAATTCTGTTCAATCTGTCACTGATAAAGAATTGTTAGAAATTATAGAAAACGAAAAAAAAATTCTTGAAAAGGATTTATCAACTGATCTTGAACCTATAAGAAATTCTGCATTACATTGTCTAGATAATCTTAGAGACAGTGCAGAAGAACTTGAAGACCAAGAAATTAAGGTAGAAAATCCTCAATTTGAGTCATTAATTAATACTTCAAAAGAGATTTTGATAACAAGCATAAAGAAGGAATCCTTTATAGGATCTTCTGAAATCAAAAACTACGAAGATGCAGTTAAATTCAAAAATAATTTAGAATTACTAGTAAATAGATTCGGACAGGTTGGAGATTCCCACAACAAGATTCTTAATGAGTTCATGCGGAAACAAATTAATAAATTAAAAAATGAATTTGATAATCTATCATCCTTACTAAAAAAGGTAACTAAAGTATTATCTGTCAAAGAAAGTCAAATTAACAATTGCATCGCATGCAGAGACGACTTGATTTTGTTGAAGGAAAAACTCGGAGAAAGAAAAGACAAAGGAGATAGACTTTCAGAATTAATGGAAGAAAGACAAACTATTGACAAAAATATCGAAGAATGTAACAGAGAATACGAAGACTTTAAAAAATCAGAGGAATTTCTAAATGGATTAAACGTTTCTGAGAAAATTAATGACAAGAAAACTGAAATTGATATATTTGAAAAGAATATCCTAAACAGGGTTTCTAATCTATCCCGCCCAATTACCAAATTTTCATATCAAGCCTCTAAGGAAACTCAGGGAAGACTTGCTACTGTACAAAATGAACCTCTAGAAATTTTCAATGACAGTTCTCAATACTTGCAGCTATTCAATGAACTTAAAAAACATGTACTTGAAAGGAGTATCCAAATCAAAGATCCTGAAAAAACAATTCATCAAATCGATGAAATAGTCAGTTCCTTACCTTCATTATCTACAAACCTGAAAAATCTAAAAGAAGAATTGATTCGATTAGAATCGTCAGTTAACTTCAAAAATATGAAGCAACTTGAGGATATAAAAATGAAGACAGAGATGTATGAAAAATACCGTTTAGAAAATATTTCAAAGACACAAGAAACAAAGAAAAGTATCGACGAGCTTGATTCAGCATCTGAGTTACTGAAAAAGAAGATCGAAGACAAAATTTCGGAAATAACAAATACAAAGTATTCTATTCTGCAATAACAAAACTAGCTGAGACAAACTTTATCTCCAGAATACAGATATTACACCAAGACCCATGATACAAAGGCCCCCATAAGCAACTGGTGGTACATTCACAAATAATCCTCCTACTGCCAAAACTATTCCACAACAGATTGTAATTAACTCACCCACTCTTCGTTGATGCTTCATAGTTCAAAAAAGTTGTAAATAGGTATTATAAAAGCCTATGTAAATTAGTGGTTGAAGCTTAATTCTCAATTGCTCTGAATTGTAATAAAATGCCGGGGCTAAACTAAGCTTAATCAGTACTGATTTTTGTCCCTAAAATTGGCCATATTTTTGTATTATTGTACTTTTCGAGCCAATCATTGACTTCGTAAAAATAGCGATCATAGTAGTCCAAGGCTTCGCTATTCTGTCTAGTTGCTCTCAAATTTCTTTGTTTTCCACTTGGACTGCTATTATAAAATACTAAATTAAGACCCAGAAGCATCGTAAAATCTAAGGAATAAAACTCCTACATTCAACGGGTAAGCATTTAAGGTACCGAAGCAAAATCTTTGTGTTGGCTAGAATCTTATACCAAAATCCTCATAGTAACGCCGACGGTGATAATTTTTACATAAGTATTCCGAAGGATTGGAGTGGAGGAGCTGATGATGAAGTTACTGTAATCGTAGATGATGTTTGTGTTGTTATTCCACAAACAATTGCTGGTGCAACAGGTGAACTGATAGTGTTAAGGTTGCTGGAAGCAATGATAGAAGGAGATGTGATAGATGCCGGAGACGTTCAGAAGGCCGTAGAGCATATATTATAGAAAGAAAGTAAATTTCATTATTCGTACAATGTAAAATTCCGAAAACATCTTTTTTTGCGGTGACTCAAGATGCATATCTTTGAGTTCAAGTTAAATTACCTACAAACGCAGATACAATGCAGAAGGTTCATCATTTTCAGGCTGAATTGAAATTTTGTGAAATAATTTGTAGATTAGATCAATTGAGTGACTATCGTATTGATTCTGAATTACTTTGTAACCTGGTTTAGTGTTTCCTTTACTTGCTGAATCTTTCCATTATTCGGATCTATTTCCAGTGCCTTATCAATCCATGCTACAGCCTGTTGAAGCTGGCCTGAACCATACAGAGAATCTGCCTTACCTCCTAATGCATACACATCATTTGGATCTATTGCAAGAACTCTATCATACATTACAATTGCATCTTGATACTGACCAAGGCCCCTCAGCGCTGCGCCCTTGCTTACCAATGCCATCATGTTGGATGGATCAATTTTCAGTGCTTTATCAAGCCATATTATCGCTTGTTGACCTTCACCTGCATTAACAAGATCAGTACCTTTTTGAACGAGTGCCGGAACATTGTTTTGATTTATTGCAAGTGCCTTATCATACCACGTAAGTCCCCTAGAAGTCCCTACTTCTTGCGAACCATAAACTACTGTTGGAAAACCGTGAAATGATAACAAAGATCCTACCAGTGTTGACAATGATAGTAACATGATAGGTACAAGAGAGACAATAACTGTATTCTTTCTATAATTATTTTGTTTTTTGATTTTAACCATATTTGTCCCCTCCGTTACTGCTACCAATACCATTATTTTTCAATCAGCATGTTACCATATACGGCATTTAACTTGTTAAAAATTCTGATGCAATCATAACTATCAAAAATATAGTTTTCGCCTTGAATTTCAATAGGTATCATGTTACTCATAGTGATTTTTTTTCTACACAAATCACAAAATCTATCACTCTTCATGACACTAAATAATGCTTGATATTATAAGAAAGGTTGCGTTACAAAGTACTATAAAGTGTTACATTGTGTTAGACGCAGGTACTAAAGTCGAATCTTATAGAAGATTGTAACTACACCATTTTAATACTTTGTTGCAGACATTGATTTAACGCAACCAGAAACAACTGATGGGCCCTTGATTGTTTCTTGTTCATCATTCAATCAACCTAAATCTTCCCATCAGTTGTTTAATTCTAACTACGCAACCTATGAAACTTTATCTAAAACGATTCCATTAATTTGACCAACTCTAGTTACATAACACAATTGACATTGACATTGGGCTGAATTTCTGAATTTCATGAAAGTAATAAATCTCGAAGGATAAGTAGAAGAAAATATAGATATATAAAATCACAATCGTAATGAATAAAATATAGTCAAATCGGTTTAGCGAATTTGGTCTATTTGAAGCAGTTTATGTATAATGTATTTTATCCCATTTTGCTGATAATAGTATTATGAAAAGTGAGATGATATGCGACTATTGTAAGCAAAAGACAGACTCACTTTTTGGTTTATTTGATATGATGGTTTGTTCAAACTGCCATATGAGGTTAGTAAATTCTCTCAAATACGTTAACAGAGTATAGTTCTCATGTGCTAGTGTTCCTCTAAATTGGTATGGTTCATGTCAAAAATCACAAATGATACTTAAATAGTACAA
>JAATVL010000015.1 GCA_014523525.1 Nitrososphaerales archaeon TH703
ATACCAGATGGTCCAATAATGGTAAGGGTTCATGGATACAACTGGATTTAGGTACAAGTAAAAACATATGTAGTGTAAATATTGCCTGGTACAAGGGTGATGTCAGACAAAATAATTTTGTTATCTCTACTTCTACAGATGGTAGTTCATTCAAAAATGTGTTAGACACAAAGAGTATCGGTAACACTTTATCTTATGAAAAATATTCAATTCCCGATACTCTTGCACGATATGTAAAGATAACTGTAAATGGTAACACTCAAAATAATTATGCAAGTATTACTGAAGTTAGAATACAGACAACAACGTCGTTGAATCAACCACAGCAAACTCAGTGTTCTATCGCCAGCATTAAAGGTCTTCAACGATCAGCGAGTCAAACGGGCTTTCCTTCTTCAAATGTACTTGATAATAATCTCAATACCAGATGGTCCAATAATGGTAAGGGTTCATGGATACAACTGGATTTAGGTACAAGTAAAAACATTTGTAGTGTAAATATTGCTTGGTACAAAGGCAACGAGAGGCAGAATAATTTTGTTATTTCTACCTCCAAGGACGGCAGCACGTTTACAAAAGTACTTGAAAAAAAGAGTAGCGGCACTACAACAAACCTTGAAAAATATGCTCTTTCTAATATTAACGCACGATATGTAAAGATAACTGTAAATGGTAACACTCAAAATGATTATGCAAGTATTACTGAAGTTAAAGTGAGCATACAAAATACAAGTCCTCCAACGCCACCAACAACAGGAGGCGGTGGAGGAACGGGAGATGGTAATAGTGTCGGTGACGGAGTCAAGATGATTTATTCCACTCTATCTGGCGGAGAAACATGGTTCTTGAACGCTACTAGTCCTGATGATGGTCAGTTTGATAGAAACGGTGCTGAAATTAGTAAAAATACTGATGGTAGCTGGCATCTTAAACCTGGGACTACAAGAATGCTTGCTTTCACAAAAAGTTCGGGATTCCCCTCTGATGAAGTTAGATCAAGTCTTCCAACGTACGATTATTCAAGGTTACCCCAAATTGGATACTTTTACAAACCCACAGACTGGAAGAACGTTGAAATAACAATTTACGTGAAAGTTCTGTCAGCTTCTGGTGGTGGAGACGAAATTTCCCTAGTTTCTAGGAGCGTTAGGCATAGTACAAACGTCCATGAAGGATGTGGTGGCTCATCGTATCACAATAATATTGATTTTACTAATGGAAAATTCAAATTCAAAAAAGAGATGTGGCATGTAAATTATGACATAAAACCATACTCTGGAATAACAATTGGCTCGACCATGGATAAATGGATTGGCTTTAAGGGTATTGTGTATAACCTGCCTGATGGCAGCGTTAAACTTGAATCCTATGTAGACAAGGATAATAACAATAACTGGCAAAAGGCAACAGAACTTGTAGATAAAGGGAATTGGGGTAATGACATGACGCATTGCAACGCAAGAACAGGTGGCGCAGTAATAACTTGGGGTTCACCCATGGTTATATTCAAGTCAAACGGAGTGACATATGATTTCAAGAAATTCTCTGTAAGACAAATTGTTCCCCCAGTTTGAAACAATAAGTTTTGGTTAACACGACACAAATGAATAGAGCCAGTGGCATTTCCCAAATTAGTAAAGTGTAGCTTTATCTTTTTTACACCAAATTTCAAGAATCGTTCGAGCTCTGGAATATCATGGCAGTCTACCGTAATAGTGCAGAACGTAGATAAATTTCAGAATTGTGAGTAAGTAAAAATAATAATTAAGTCAAAACTTTAATCATCAAAAATTAATAGGTGAAGTAGCTGATTAGATTTATCAATGATACTAGCTTTTTAGATTCACTTTTTATCAGTTGTTATGAAACGGGATTAGTTTAATATATAAATTTGACGTAGTATATGTCAATGAGTGGCATGAGAAATTTAGATGCTAGGAACATAGGCCTGAGGAATATCGTTGTGGCAGATACAAGGATATGTTCAATTGATGGTGAACACGGTGAGTTAATTTACCGCGGTTATGATATTTTAGACCTCGTAACTCATTCAACTTTTGAAGAAACTTCATATCTCTTGCTTTTTGGAGATCTTCCAACAAAGGAGGAATTGTCTGAATTTACTTTAGATCTGAAAGAAAACCGAGAAATTCCAGAAGCCCTGTACCAAAATTTGAAAAACAGACCCATCACAGCTTCTCCGATGGACGTGCTTCAATCGTGTATATCCCAGTTGCCTGATTATGATTTGGATATACAAGATGATTCACATGATATGAATATCAAAAGAGCTAAAATGCTGATTTCAAAGATCCCAACTATTGTTGCTGTGTGGGATAGGATTAGAAATGGAAAAGAAATTATTAAACCGTCTAACGAAATGACAAATGCAGAAAATTTCTTGTACATGCTATTTGGTACCAGACCAAAGCATGAAGAGGCAAAAATATTTGATATTTGTTTGATACTTCATGCAGAACATAGTTTTAATGCTTCGACATTTGCGGCAAGAGAGATAGCATCGACAAAGGCACATATTTATGCATCAACAACGGGTGCGATAGGAGCATTATCAGGATCATTACATGGAGGGGCGAACACTCAAGTTATGAAAATGCTTCTAGATATTGGGAAAAAAGAGAACGTTGACAAATGGGTAATTGAGAGACTTGATCGTGGTGACAAAATTATGGGTATGGGACATGCAGTCTACAAGACTACAGACCCTAGAGCAGAAGTTCTATATCGATTATCAAAGACGGTGAACAAGGAACGTGAGACTCCGTGGTTTGATATGACAGAACAGGTTGAAAAGATGACCAAAAAATATCTACTGGAAACTAGAAAACAATCGATATATCCAAACGTAGATCTATACAGTGCATCACTTTATTACAGTTTGGGTATTTCCATGGACCTGTTTACAACTATTTTCGCCATTGCTAGAATTTCTGGTTGGACATCTCATGTGATAGAAGAGAAGTTTGCCGAGGCGGCTCCAAAGACTGCATTATATAGGCCAAAGGCTGAATATGTAGGAAGATATTGTGGACCTATGGGCTGTGAATATAATCCAATAGATAAGCGCATCACAAAACTTGTAGAAGGTCAGTAATTTGTGATTTATTCCATTGTTTATTCATCTGTTATTGCACTGCCAGGTTAATCATTGTCCAGACAATGCTTTAAATTGAGAAAATTTGTCAAACATATTTAACGGTGGGGTGGCAGAGCGGTTATGCGTTCGCCTGCAGAATTACTATGAAGTTAGCGAATTTATAAGGGTTCGAATCCCTTCCCCACCTTATAGAGTCAACCCAAGCTGGAAATGGCGTTCTTTTTAATTCCTCCAATATGTGAAACACATGATAATGTGTTAAAACCAAAATTTACTATCGGAAAAATCAATAGTTATTACAAAATCTATATACTAGATTAGGTACAAATCCATTATATTAAAAAATTTTTAAATAATATGGATTGGATAATTAATTGTTATTGCCAAATCTAGATCAGGAGACATACTCAATCCACTTTGCACGATTTGCTGCAAAGTTAGAAAAACATCTCTTAACTCACGGAGTGTCTTGTAGTGAAGCTGATGTCATAATAGAGGATAGTTCCACGATTTTTTTTGACAAGTTGAATAAACCAAAAAAGGCATTCTTGAAATTATTCAAGAAACAAGACCCGATGTCTTTATTCATAGAATCTGCAGGCGAGGCGCTTCAAAAACATATTCCTGAAGCTCAGAAAACATTTGGATCCTACAGAGCAATTGAAGATTGTCTAAAATGATTGAATTTAATTAGCAATTGAATCAAATGGAAAAATTCTGAGCTGGAATCAAAGGTGGTTTTTTATCATAATAAGACTGCATAAAGGTTGTAATAAATCAAAATGGGGCCGAAGGGATGTATTCTGCCGTGTTTTAACTCACAACATTTGAACCCTCGATCCACGGGTTTCATTCTCTAATAAAGCCCTATTAATTAGATCTGGAGCCCGTTGCGATGCCTGGCTTCGCTACGACCCCATTTGAGCACCGCTTTTTAATGATTCTAAAATTGAGTCTATAAGTTTTGCGACCCCTGATTATGATCTTAAATTTTGTACAACTGTAAATGCAATAAAAGCTCTTAGACAAGTAGTTTTTACTTTGTGGAGTACGATAAAAGTTGTCATAACGCAAAAAAAAGAACTAAATTGACTTTTTCATTAGTATTTATTTCCATATTCTCTTTTAATTATTTATATTGCAATTTCCGACTCTCTTTTTCATATATGTGGCAAAAAATGAAGAATGGATTAGATTGCAAAATGAAGATTGGTACTACGTTTCTTTGATGTCACGATTTTTTCATCAGTGGATAAAAAGGTGTTTTGACGTAAATCTAAAGATAAAAGCTGACATCCTTCCTGTCGTTCCAGGAAGGTTATTTGATAGAATGTCAATTTCTTATTTAGCGCGAGATCATATTGGGAGGGATAAGACAACCTACCATTTTTATCTCACTTTTTTTAAACCGTTTTGGACGGATTGCAAAACAGAAGGTTATTCTTCTGAAAATTTTGGAATAGCATATTGGGAAAGGTCCAAACATCCTTTGTCTGATTTAGAGAGAACTAAATTCTATGCAGATAAAAATTGTACAAGGGTATCACATGTTTTGACTCACGAGATATTAAGAATGAAGGGAAAACCAAGAAAAGTATACTTTGATGAAGTACATGAATTATGGGATAAACACGTGTATGATTTGCTCCCATTCCAATATTTTAATAGTAAATTTGAGCGCGTTTCAAATAATAATCCATATAGTTTTGTAGCAATAGATCCACAGAAGATCAAAACTTGAATGGTATTTTTTCTTGTTAGAAATGATTATCAAATATATTGACAAAATAATAAAAGTTGGTGCAGCGTGTTCTCTAATAGGAACGTTTATTTTGGTTTTACTAGTTCTAGTAATAGTCATTTATCCGGTACAAAAAAATTGTAGTAGTAATGATAGACAGGATTGCGAATATATCTCGTCAGCTCCCAGTATATTAAAAACAGTGGTATCTCCTCACATTTTGGTAACTTCACTACTCACAATTGCTGCAGGAATATTGATTTTTAGATTTGGTACATGGTATAAATTAAAAAGACCAAATCTGTAATGATTCATATCCTTATCAATTATTCAGTTCGTGTCAAGAAAAATAATCATATGTAAGCGAATTATCTAGAGATGTTAAATTCATATTTCCTTACTGAAAAACTTTGTTTACAATACTTTTTTACCTGGGTTCATAATTTGTTTGTCATCAAATATCAATTTTATTTGTTTGAAAACATCATACATAGTTTCCCCATACATCAGGGGGATGTATTTTGTTCTAAGCAGCCCGTCTCCGTGTTCTCCTGAAATGGAACCATGAACCTTGACAACACGTTTGAAAACCTTACCTGCTATCGTGTCCATCAGTAATTTAGAAGATTTCGAATTAATGTCAATAATAGGCCTGAGGTGTAAATTGCCATTTCCGGCGTGTCCATAAATTACATAATCAAGGTTATACGTAGCAAGTAATTTTAAGAGAAAAATCAGGTAATCATGCAAAATAGCTGGATGTACCACTGTGTCTTCTATAATTCCTGTCGGTTTTCTTGAACCCATTGCTTTTTTTATTGCACTGTTTAGTGAATTTTTTCTTTTGTTCCATGCACTATCTACACTCTTTTTGTCATATCCACTGTCGAGAATTTTAGCTTTTTTTCGCAGATTATTTTCAAATTTGTGAACCTTCTCATAAAGAGAATTCTCATTGCCATAAAATTCGACAATCATTATGCAGGAATTTCTAGACTCAGAATCATCAGCCTTCCAACCTTCCATGATGGTTCCTCTATCCAATAATTCCATCGCTACAGGTTCAAATTGAAGAATAGATGGTACCTCCAAGGCGGCGTCGAAAATATTTTCAAATTTGAGTATAATAAGCGACTTTTTTTCTGGAATATCTAAAATTTTTATTCTACTGCTTGTAATTATGCCTAGAGTTCCCTCTGATGCAAGAAATATCTTTTGTGGGTATACTTTATTATTGTTATTTTCAAAAATCGCATCTAAACGGTATCCACTTGAATTCTTACTTACATTAGGATAATATTTTTTTATATCAACATTTAGTGATAAAATATATTTCAACATTTTACTTATTTTTTCATCGTAGTTTTTTTGATCAGCAAATCCCATCATTCCGTTACCGTATACTAGCTCAACTCCTTGCACATAGTTGATAATACTTCCGTAACCTAGCCCATGCGGACCGCTTGAATTGTTAGATATCATTCCACCAATGGTACAATAGTTACTGCTTGCAGGATCCGGTGGAATAAATTTGCCCTTTTTTGCAAGTTCTTTATCTAATACTGTCTTCACAACGCCGGGTTGAACAATAACGTAATCTTCACCAAATTCCAGTATCTTGTTCATTTTTTTGGTAAGATCTAGTATGATACCATCAGACAATGACTGTCCTAACAGTCCTGTGCCCGCTCCCCTGCAGGTAACTGGTATACCACGGTGATAGGCAAAATTACATATTTTCTGAACATCATATTTGTCAGAGGGAAAATTAACGGCTAGAGGCTTAACTGTACAATGGCTTGCATCTACTGAATAAATCGCCCTTGTCCAGTCGTCATCGAATATATCTGATAGTCCTATCTTCCTTAGGTCAGAAATATCTGCTCCAGTCATTAGTATGTAATACTATTAACTCAGATTTTAAGTAATTTCGATTGTTATGTATTTTAGCTTAACTAAAGGTAGAGATACATAAAAGTTGAAATTTCACAGGTCAAATTCTAATCATGACAAAATAGAGAAAAGGTTCGATTTACATGGAAATTTCCTTTTCTGGTCTTGATTTTCTACCCTTTATTTTCCTGTAAAACCACAGTTTTAATGCATAATATGCGCCATAGATGACTGTTGGAGCTTTCATACAAGGAACTATCCCAAACTTGTATTTATTTTTTTTATCCGATTTTTATCAATAATTTGCAAAACTAGACTCAGCAAGAAAAAAAGAGAATAATGTTTATAATAGATTTGAATTGGAGCACAAAGTGTCCTACTAATTTTTTATTTTTTATTTTGTTATCGTTAGTGTGTTAGATTCTCGAGGAATTATCGTATGCTCTGCTTGAACCACTATTCTATTGGCTCCTTCGACCAAAATTGGATATGCATGAACGTTCTTCTTTTTTACCAGGACTTCTAGCAAGGACAGTGCTTCTTTCTCTTCGTATTCATTAACAATCCATCTTAAGGCGAATGGTAGAGTTTTAAATTTATTCCATAAATATTCTAGAAAATCATCTGTCTTTTGTTCTTTTGTTCTTTTTCGTGACCCAATACTAAAAATATTTTTAATTTTTCCTTCGTAAACAACGCCCTGACCGTCATTTGTAGTCACAAATGGTTCTATTGCATATACATTATTTACAGATAAATTGAAAGAGTGGCCAATTGTCCAAATGTTTGGGATCGACTTTCCAGCATGGATGGTATATCTTTCAAGCGAGTGTCCACTCAAATTCTGGATTGGTTTACATCCATATTTTGTAATAGTTTTTTCTATTATTCTTCCTATTTCTGAAACTCTTGTATTTGATCTTGAAATGCCAATCGCTTCGTCCAGTGCCCTTTCAGCAATATCGATCAAATTTTGATACTTGGTATCATAACTTACTGTGACAGCTGTATCAGCGATATAGCCGTCTATATGAACCCCCACATCTATCTTTACTACATCAGTATCTTTAACAATTATGGGATCGTTAGGTATCGCAGTATAGTGTGCTGCAATATCGTTGAGACTGACATTAACTGGAAATGCGGGTTCTCCACCTTTTTTGAATATCTCTTGCTCAATGTCATTACATATTTCACTTAAATTCCTACCAGTATGGTCTTGAGTCCTAGCATATTCTCTTACCTGGGAAGCTATCTTTCCGGCCTTGACATAGTTGTCGAAGATATCCAACTCTTAAAATTCAAAGTTAAAGATATTTAGATATATTGATGACATCATTCTTATTTCCAAAATATGTGAACAAATGCTAATTTATTTAAGCAATATGACCAATTAAATTCTCGAATTTCTATAAGCTCGTAACTATTCAACATCTCAAAGTTAAAATTATACTCCGAACATCGCAATTGCTAAACCTTGAATATGGGGCCGTCGTCTAGCTTGGTATGATGCCAGCCTTGGGCGCTGGAGGCCGCCGGTTCAAATCCGGCCGACCCCATTTTGCCTAATTACCATTTTTGGTATCAGTACTATTAATGAAATACTACCGTATTTCTTCTCATGAATTTTAAAAATCAAAAAAAATTAATATCAGTCACTTAACCGTAGCTAGAATATAGCAATCTTAGTTTTTCATTGAGTCTATTTGCCAATTTGTCGGAAATTTTTCTCTGGTATTCATCCACCTTAATTGGGTTTTTTTGTGTAAATAAAAATGGCCCGTATGCATAGCTGTTATTCGGAGAAGGTACCTCTGGCTTTGTAGAAGATATTAAGGAAGCAATGTACGAGCTGAGCGCGCTTGTGTCTTCATTTTCACTAATATTGGATAGAATCTTTCCAATTTTCTTTGGATCCAATTTTCTATATCCAAATGGCATGTGCGTGTCATCATTAAACCTAAGCGGGTCTACGTCAACCTTTGTGCCAATGATTAACGGATTGGGCTTGTAGATAGAATCTATCTTTAGTTGCCAAACTTCATTTGGATTACTTACTATGGCATCATAAAAGTTTCCATTCTGTTGAGTGACAGAGACCACAAATTTCCAGTTACGAGAATTTGCAGAGTATCTTTCAAACAGGTTCGTTGCGAGGTTGTTTCCTTCCAGTATATCCAATTGCAATGAAACTTAACAGATGGTAAATATGAGTCTTGTTTTTTTATTCAAATACCGGAAACTAGATAGAACTTTTCAAACTGGATAGCCAATTAAATTCAAACAAGATGATATTCTAATAGGCGACACAATATGTGCTGATTTACTAGTGTACTTCACAAAGAAAGTCTATTTCTACGACACAATATGTGCTGATTTACTAGTGTACTTCACAAAGAAAGTCTATTTCTACGACACTATCAAGAGGAAGGCTATTGACTCCAATGGCAACCCTAGTATGTCTCCCTTTTTCTCCAAATATCTCCAAAAGTAAATCTGATGCTCCATTGATAACCTTTGGGTGATCATTAAAAGAAGGATCACTATTTACGTATCCGGTGACTTTTATAAATTTGGATATACTTTCTAGATTGCCCAAGAATTTTTTCATATGCTCCAGTGCGTTTATTGTACATTGTTTTGACGCTTCTTTACATTCAGTTATAGAGACTTGACTTGAGACTTTGCCCTTGTATTTTTCTGGCAGAGTTCCATTAATCAATGGGATTTGACCAGAAACAAAAATCAAATTTTCGCTCTGTATTATAGGAACGTAGGAGCCAATAGGTTGAGGCGGAATTGATAACTTGATTCCAATTGACTCCAATTTTTCTTCAATCATTCACCTTTATACAAAAATTCAAGTTTTTATTCATTTGCCGTTACATTTTTTAGAATATTACATTAGACAAATTTGGGCGATAATCCAAAAATTTTTAAGCACTTGAGCTAGCTAACTTGATCATGTCTTCCCACGACGACAAGATTCATTCTGGGGGCGGATACGGATATGTCCACATGAAAGGTGTAGCTTTGAGTATTCTTGTGATGGGTATATCGCTAATGGGTATAATTATTGCATATGTAGTTTTTGGGCACATCGGACCATCTTTTTCTGCCGAGAGAATAAATGTACAACAAGCAGAGTTGAGAAAGGAATATCGACTCCCTGATAGGGAAGTAATCAGAGATGAGGCTGTCTTGCTAACCCCACCATCTCTAAGACAGATGAACCAAAGCGCAACAACTGGTTA
>JAATVL010000016.1 GCA_014523525.1 Nitrososphaerales archaeon TH703
GACTATTGGAAGCTGGAAAGGCTACAATACAATTTTCGATTTTTACAATATTTTGCACTAAATTTTGCCAATAATGGACTTGGTAACATCTAAAACATTATTACTTGTTGTAATCTATTATTTTGCTAGTTGACCAATTGCGAAATATGCGGCACCAGATTCGGTAGCAGGTCCTGCGTTATATGTTCTAAAATAGTTTGCTCATCATGCATAAACAGACAGGGAACGAGATGTACAAAATGCACTTCAAGGAAAGTAGAAACAGCATCATTTTTCAAAAAGAATTTACCGTATGTAGCGATGATTGTTGCTTTGTGGTTTTTTGTATCAGGACTTTATCCATTCCCATACTTTATGGCTATTGGAATACCGGTAGATATGGCAATAGTGCAACCAGTACTAATCGCAACAACAGTAATGACTATTCCTTTTATTTTCATGTTGTTTGCATGGAAAAAACGGTCAGAAAGAATGAGATCAGAATAGTTTTTTCCAATCAATAAAATGATTTTTATTGATACGTATCCGTCATAATAAACATGGTTGGAAATGGTTTAAATGGAGAAATAATATCAGGGATATCCCTAACAGTCTTTGGCATCATGATGGTGCTTTTTGGGATTGTTAATCAGGTGGCAGCAGTTTTGATCCCTGCAGATATCTTGATCATATGTATTGGATTAGCCGTGATAGTTATCGGAGTATTTACAAATAGAAAAAACCCGTTAATTCACTATTGATAGTACAACTTTTCTAAACTTGTCCTACTTTTATTTATGAAATTGCATAACATTCTATCTAAAGTTGGCTAAAATTCATTTACGGATAAGAAAATTTTAATAAAAGTAACAAGATACATTAATAGCTATGAAAAGAATAGAGGCGATTATTCCCATGTCAAAAATGACAGATGCTTTTTCTGCATTGAAAGAATTGAAAATTGGTGGTTTAACCTATTATGATTCAAAAGGAAGGGGTGAAAATCCTCCTGCAGCAATGCAATCGGGTAGAGGAACTTCTGTCTATACTCCTGAATTTAATGCAAACCTAACAGTCTTTACAGTAGTGGAGGATTCTTTTGTTGAACAAGTAGTAAACAAGATACTTACAAGTACAAGTACCGGTCTTGCAGGGGAGGGAAAGATTTTCATTTCGGACGTTGATGAAATTATAGATATAGGTACAAAAACAAAGGAAAAAGCCTAAACTATTTTTTAAAAATTATTTTATTGACTAACTAATAAGAGTTAATTTTCATTTTTTCTGTTTTTTAGCAGTGATTCTAAAACCTGACTAATATTCAATGCTCCTTTCTTTTTTGCAAATTCATCTAGGAGGAGTATCTCTTCTTTAGAAAAACACACATACATATCTCTATTTAAATTAGGCATTAATTTAACCGCTGTTCGCAATCTAATATATCTTTCTATAATGGAGATGTATGGGCTACAAAATGAATAACTGGCCCAAGAATTTCTTGAGATCAAAGGAGTCTATAGACGGTAGATGTCGATGGTATCTCATCTAGCTCTCACCATTACCTTGTCAATGACTCCTATCTAAACTAAAAATCTTGACTTACTAGTATGTCGTGTTTTCTTAGGTGGAATATGTTTTTGATTATCAATATTGATCAATGGGAACTACTTTTACATTTCACTTTAGTTCCCAAATCTTGGTTACTGCGTTACCTTTTTGATTCACTTCATTGGCAAATACGCCAACAGTGTTTGAAAGTTGGTCAAATACCCCTCCAGATGAAGCATTAAATAATACCATACCGTGATTTCGAAAATATCCATCGGCTCCCATTCTACCTAGACCCTGAATTAAATAAGTAGCTACTTCGCCTTTTGGATCCATTATCATTCCCTGTCCATGAATTTTAGATATTCCATGGGCTCCTGATTCTATCAGAGCAGTTCCGAAATCTGAAACATCTGTAATTCCTCTGTAGTTGCCTCCCCCTACCCATGAAACTTCCATTATTGGTTTATTTGGTTCAGGAATTCTCATTCCTGTACCTGAACTAAAGGTAACTAGGATAAGATCTCCAACAGAAGCAGTAACATTTTCTGGGCGGAGAGTTGGGTCCGCCATCATCTTATTATCTGGAGGAGGCGCAAATGAAGTTTGTTGAGGAATGACACTGTATGTGATCATTGCACTCAGCAGGATAGCCATGAACAAAGTCACCATTGAATTGAAGAATTTGTCTGATCTCAATTTCTCACCTATTTGTATGCATTTATTTTATAAATGAGTTACTGAACGAGTTGTATTCATGAGTTGAAATCTCTACTTTGTGGGGCTCAATTAAATTATTGATGTGATTTTATCTCAAATCTGGAAAAATGAGATTTCTAGTAAAGTGGATATCCGTTCAATCTAAATTTCAGGATATTTATCTGCTTATAAAATCCAAATTTGAAATCCATGATAATACTTCTTGTTTTTCCAATTTTGAAATCTCAATGCTTGCCTGCTTTAATATTTCAATTCCATCTTCCGGGTAAGAATCGAGAATAACTATCTTACTAATTCCAACACTGATAGCCATTTTGCTGCATTCCAGACACGGTGCGAATGTTGAATATAACGTAGATCCTTTAGTGCTTCCGGTTCTAAAGAGGGCACATTGCATTATGGCGTTTGCTTCGGCGTGGGTGCAAAAACATCGCTCTAGACTTTCCCCCGGCTTTATCTTGTTATTTTGTTTATCAAGGCATCGAGGACAACCTCCTTCAAAGCAGTTCTTTATCCCCGAAGGAGTACCGTTATACCCTGTAGCTATCTGTCTATGGTCTTTCACGATCACGCTACCAACTTGACGACTCAAACAATTTGATCGCAATTTTGCAATTTCAGCTTGAAGCATAAAATATGTATCCCAGTTTGGTCGACCTTTCATCTTCTAAAGAGGACACTAATGTATATTTAACATAATCGATGGCTGAACTTGGAATAAAAATTTTTAAATATTATTTTCCATTGCAGCAATTATTTTCCAAAACTTTCAACTGGTCCAGACAATCCCATTGTCTTGATTAAGCTTTGGAACTCGTTCTTATCTCCATTTACAATAATTCTTATTCTGCCCTGTCCACTTTTTCTTAAAATATTATTAGCTTTCAAGTATTGCTTAATTTCTTTTACGGCATTAAAGGTTGGATCAACTATTCTTATTGAAGGAAACATCGAAACCAGATGGGATCTTATAAACGACAAATGACTGCTTGATAACACCAAAACATCAACATTTGTTTCTTGCAAACTTTCTAGGGTCCTAGATATGGTATTAATTGTAAGTTCATCATTATTAAGAAAAATGCCCCTTTCTATAATTTCTATAATCTGGGATGCGTCAATTCTAGTTACAAATATATCTTGGGGTACCTCTGCTTTAATCCGTTCCTCAAGATGCCTGCTTTTTATGGTCGCTTTAGTCCCCAGAATTCCGATATGTTTCTTTTTCGTCATTTTTGTGGCTTCTCTCAGGGGGATAGACAGACCCAAAATTGGGATAGTACTCATGGATTTTATCTTGCTCAAAATTTGAATTGAGGGAGTAATAGAAGCAACAACAATCATTTTTGGAGAAAGACTTGATAGAATACTGATCGTGCTTGCCATTATTTGTTCTAGCTCGCCAACTGATTTTTGACCATAAGGAAAATTTTTTTTGTCTGCAAAATAAATAATATTTTCTTTTGAAATCTGACTCCGTATACCTCTAATAACAGAGAGTGATCCTAATCCAGAATCAAATACCGCTATAGACTTGTTATGAATAATCAAGTTTCAATTTATTTATTGCAATCCCAATTTATATTATGAGTAGTTTGTCAAGATCTAAAACAGAGTCAACGGGAAACAAATCATATCTTTCTATATGAAATACTGATTGCATCGGGTATAATTGGAGCAATGACAAGTTTTAGTTATTTTAAACTTATTGATTGTGTTTCATGACAAACAAAAAATAATGATCGAGCTTCCTATTTAGGGTATCAGTTTGAGGTAAGAGTTTACTAGATCTTCGTCAACAATACCTTGAACCACCTTTGGAATTCCGTTTGATAATTCAATGTCCATAGCAACTGCACTCAACGGTATTTCAAAATTTGAAATAACGTCATCATCTTGAGTTTCGAATATCATCTTCTCAATACCACTTATCGTGTTATAACAAACAATTCTACTTATCCTTCTAAACCCCGCTCCTCCTATTCTTCCTCCTGCAGAACCCAGTGATTCCTCAACATAAAGTATGAAAATCGTGTTGTCATTATTTTTACTCAAGTCAATATCACCCTTACATACCACAATTTTTCTTGCTCCTTCAAGAAAGATCCTATCTAATGATTTTGAATTATCTGACACTGCAATTCAAACAATCACAATTTCAGAAATATATCACTTTTGATAATTCATTTGAATTTTAACGAAGTATCACAAATCGCTGGTTTTTAACTTTCTTATTAATTCCAAAATGTTATCAACATCATTGGCTTCAGGGAATCTTTCTAGATATAAATTAAAAAATTCTAACGCTTGCTCGTATCTTTTTTTATATAGAAATATCATCCCTTTATCTCTTAGGCCGTGTTGATCATCTTTATTGATGTCCAAGATCATTTCGTTCACAAGCTCAGCATTATACAAATCCTGACATTCAAAAAAACTCGTTTTTAGATTATTCAACATTCGTATGATAACATCATGATTTGATGCTTTATCAACTAGTTTTCTGGTCAAAGCAATGTTCATTTTGGGATAAAAATGATCTAGCAATTCTTTTAGGGAGTAATCGTCCATTATTCTTCCTTCATTGAATGGATCAATTATTATTTCATTTTCCTCATCATCTAAAACATGTTTTACCATAAAGTGGGACGGAAAATTCACTGGGTAAAGGCTGAAGTTTACAGAATGCGCCAATTGAATATATAATATTGATAACGTTATGGGATTTCCTGTTTTTCTTTTTATTACTATATTGAGCAAACTATTTGACGGGTTGTAATAATCGTCTCGATTTCCCTTAAAATTTTCAATTTTATACAATTGATGATTTATTTTTTCGATTAGCTGAGTAGGCCTAATTTCGGATGAATTTTTCATCGATCTAACAATCTTCTTTCCAATTTCATCAATTTTCGATAATTCGTCTTTTATAACCAAATGGTCGTACGCTACAATGCGTGAAATGTGTAGTGCATACTCTGCTAATTTTGAGGGATCGTTTATCTTCATTTCGCTGACAACATTGATGTGCCAATCATTCAGTGCTGTCTGGATATTTTTAGTCATTAGTCAGTTGAATTATTTGTATTCTTGAATATATAATTTTGATGAGGCTGACAAAATAGAGTTTAGGATGAAAATATATCAGGTGAAATTTTATTCAAATCAGAATTTTAGAGATGTATTGGATGAATAGATCTTAAGTTACAGATTCGGTTAGCTTTTTATTAATTAAGATATACAAGATGTGGAGGCAATCTAACTTTGAATCTCACCATTGATGAAAAACGCAAGCGACTTAAGCATATCATAAAGGAAACAGGAATTGTAATCAAGGACGTAACACTATCTAGCAACAGAAAAAGTAAATTCTATTATGATATCAAATTAATTGTAAGTGAACCTGAAGGTGCTGCTCTCATCGGTGAATTAATGCTAGCAGAAATACTAAAAATTGAGCCCAAAACAAGGTCAGTAGGAGGATTAGAATCAGGAGCAATTGCAATTGCCACAGCCATAGTTTGCGCTAGCTTTCAATTACAAACAGCAAGAAGAGTATCTGGTTTTTTTGTTAGAAAGAGTGCAAAAGCATATGGTCTTGAAAAAATGGTGGAAGGGATTGTCCGAACTCCGGTAGCAGTAGTTGACGATGTAATTACGACTGGAAAAAGTGTGATGGATGCGGTATCTGCATTACGAAATCAAGGAGTTAACAACATCAACATCATAAGTGTGATAGACAGAGAGATAAAAGAAAACTTGCTTGAACAAAACAATATGGAATTTCATTCTCTGTTTAGGCATTCTGAATTTGCAGACTACATAGATTCAAAGTTAGTTCAATATTAAAATAATACACAAATTGAAAATCAGGAGGTACAGCAACTTGAGAAATTTAATAGCTTATTTGATTACTAAATTTTAGAAAACATTAAAAAAACACCAATTCTGAATTGAAGTATTCTCAACCATTGTAGAAAAGCTTTTGTCAAAATGTAAAATTAATAAATGAATTTTTTAAACAATATCATTACAAACATCTTAGTTTACTCATTCAGTGATTCTTTTACAACATAATTATTGTGCGATATTTCAGGCAAGTCAGATATTGCTGGAAATATTCGACACATCTCTTCACGTTTTTTTATGAAAATTAATCCTGCTTCAGCAGTTCTGTATAAACCTGTAACCTCAGAGTATTCCATCAATTTCCTATCTACAGCAGTCATCAAGTAGCGCGTTAATTGAGAATGTGATACACCAGCGTTAATCATTATTGTAGTTTTGTATTCCCAATTTGAAACCGCTGCATTAAGGATGGCAGCCATTATTTCGATCTCTGAGCGATTCTTCATTTTAGAACATGAATTTAGTTAAACATATAAATAAAAACTAACTAGATAAGTATGACTATTTCATAGATTGATAAATATTGACAAAGACTAGCGATATTCTCACTTTGTCATAGTAATAGCAATTTTTCTTTATATAAAATTGTGAATTTCAGTCATTTATAGTGAATTTTTTGTCCATCCTTATCCCTATAAGAGAAACCAAAGTCAAGCATCTTTGAGAGTTGCCTTCCATCAAATACCGTCCCGTCCTGACAAACAAGCGAACTATCAAGGCAACAACTACCGCAAATACCTATACCACATTTCATGTATCGTTCAAGACTTGCCTGAACCGGTATTGAATTTTGATTTGATATATCAAGAACTGCTTTCATCATTAATTCAGGGCCGCATGTATATACGCAATCAAAGCTTTCATCCCTTACTAGTTTACCCATTAGGGTGACGGTAGTTCCTTTAATTCCGTAACTCCCATCATCAGTACAAACAAGCAGTGAAGAATTATTGCCTCGAATTATATTTCTAGTTACTTTCTCAAAGAAAACTTCAGCTTTTGTTTTTGCGCCTATGACTATTGTACTTCTAACTTTCACCTTGCTAGCAAAAGACACCAACCTCAATAATGGAACTAGACCTGTTCCGCCTCCGATTATCAATATTTTTCTATATTTTTTTCTTAGTATGAATCTGTTACCATATGGCCCGCGTAAACCAATAAGATCTCCCTTTTTTCTATCAAATAGAGCAGTAGATCCAACTCCAAATTTCCTAATCGTAACTGCCGCATAACCTTCTTTGGAATTTATCATTACGCTCATAGGTATTTCTTCAATTCGCGGAATCCATATCATCAAAAATTGGCCCGGCTTCGCGAAGTAGCTTAATCTGTCTTTGAAAACCAAAGTCTTAACAGTCGGTGTTTCAGAAATAATTTCCTCAATCTGAACTATTCTTCTCTTATCAATATCTGTGGGCAATTCCGATTATCTCGCTAATATTCGCAACTCTTTTCTTTTCAACGTATTTTTTTAAATCTTGAGTGATCTTATTGAAGATTCTAGGACCTCTACTCCCTAATACGCTACCAATTTGAACGGCAGAAGCCCCTGCGATCATGTATTCTATCACGTCCTGCCATGATGAGACACCGCCGCATCCTATTACAGGTACCTGGAGTTTTTTTGAAATTTCGTAAACGCATCTTATTCCTATTGGTTTTATTGCACTCCCGGATAGTCCTCCAATGCGATTACTTAAGATTGGCATCATTGTTTCAACATCAATACTCATGGCCCTCAAGGTGTTTATGGCAGTAATCATATTAGCACCTGCATCTATTGCTATCCTTGATAGTTCAACAACATCAACAGAACCAACTCCTACTTTGACGGAGATTGGTTTGTTGGTATTCATCCTAACTGTACTAACAATCTTACTGACCGCTTCTGGATCATCGCCAACTTCCATACCCATTTTAGAGACATGAGGACAAGATAGATTGATCTCGTATCCAAGAATATTCAGTGAATCAAAGACTTTGACCATCTTTGAAAATTCCTTCTCAGAGGAACCAACAAGGCTAATGATTATTGGAATATTTTTATTTTGGGATAATTCCTTTGAAAAAGCATGTAAACCAGGATTTGATAGACCTACGGCATTAAGATAACTTCCGCAACCTAGCGGAATTACTGTTGGATTTGGATAACCTTTCATCGGATCAACACTAATTGATTTAGTCACGACGGCACCAATATTCTCATTATATAATCGCTCAAAGATACTTTGGGATATGCCGAGAATTCCTGAAGCCAGCATGGTTGGGTTACGAAGATGTATTTTATCTAATTCAACAGAAAGATTATAGTTTTTATCATCAATACTCAATGATAGCTAAATAATTTGAATAATGGTTATTTAATCTAAATTACAAAAATAAGGCCGAAGATTATTTCAAGTCGGAATTTCAGCTGCTCTTTTTCGTGTGCTAATACACTAGACACATATAAAAAAGGACTTGTTTCAATATGGGTGAATAATTTTGGAACGTTTTTTTGATCCACACATACACATGTATTCTAGAACTACTGACGATTACGAATTAATGTCTAAAGCCGGTATAGAGGTTATTGTTCAACCCTCTTTTTGGTTGGGTAGTCCAAGAACTTCCGTAGGTACTTTTGAAGATTATTGGGAACACATGATATCTTTTGAAACTGGAAGGTCAAAGGAATTTGCGATTGATCATTATGTTTGTTTATCGGTGAATCCTAAGGAATCCACTGTAAGACCACTTGCTCTAGATGCACTTGAAGCTATGTCAAAATATTTGGATAGAGAGAGGGTCGTTGCAATTGGCGAAATTGGCTACAATTTGATTAATGATTTAGAAGACAAATTATTTCAGTTGCAACTGAATATTGCAGTGGAAAAGGAGATGCTCACAATGATCCACCTTCCACATGTCAATAAAAAGGATGGGATTGAACGTACGAAATCTGTTCTTAAAAATAAGAACCTGTTAGGTTTATCAAATAAAATCCTTATTGATCATAATACGGAAGAAACAATAGAAAAAACATTGGAGCTTGGATGTTGGGCCGGACTAACTGTTTATCCTATAACAAAACTTTCTCCAACAAGAGCAATCGACATAATTGAAAAGAACGGTGTAGATAAAATTATGATAAATAGCTCAGCTGATTGGGGAATATCTGACCCCTTGAGTGTGCCTTTAGTAGCAGGAGAAATGAAAAAAAGAGGGTTCAGCGAGAATGATATTGAAAAAGTAACATTTTACAACGCTTATGAATTTTTTAAACAATCTCCCAAATTCGTTTGGAAACCATGATAGACAGACATGGAATTTGCATTCAGTACAAACGCATTTAAAAAATTTTCCTTAAAAGATACAATATATACACTATCTGAAATTGGCTATGAAGGAGTCGAGATACTTTGTGATATCCCACACGCGTATCCCAAAACACTTACTAATACTGATATTAATGAAATTAAGCAATTACTATCAAAATTAGGAATAAGTATCTCCAATTTGAATGCGTTTACCCTTTTTGCAATAGGAGATACACATCATCCCTCATGGATTGAAAGCGATCCTGAACTCCGTAAAATGCGGATTGGACATACTTTAGATTGCATAAAATTAGCTAGTAAACTTGGGGTCAGTAACATTTCCACAGAACCAGGAGGCCCAATAATCAATCAAAGATTGAGCGAAAATGAACTATTGAAAATCTTTGAGAATGGCATACGTGAGATATTAGATACAGCAGAAAATGAAAATGTTACTGTACTTGTAGAACCAGAACCAAGACTATTAATTGAGAATTCCCAGCAATTTATTAGGTTTATTAAAAATTTTGATTCAAAGTATATTGGATTAAATTTTGATGTTGGGCATTTTTTCTGTGTGGGCGAAGATCCATCCCAAGTTATATACACATTATCTGACTATGTTCGCCATGTGCATTTAGAAGATATAGCCGCGGATAGGACTCATCAGCATCTTATGCTTGGTGAAGGAGCAATAGAAATTAAGTCCGTCCTTAAATCGTTGAAAGATATTGGTTATGAGGGATTCATTACAATAGAACTGTATCCGTATCAGGAATATCCAACGTATGCTGCAAAGCAAGCAATGGAATTTATTAAATCACTTGACTATCTTTAGCTAAGAAAAGGTCTTTACATTGTCGAATAATCCGATCATTTTTCATTCATTTATTCATTCCCTTTATTATCAGTGACACTTATGCAAAGACCCAATTTCAAAGATTACCTGATTCTAGTCAGACTTCCAAATCTATTTACTCTTCCTTCGAACATTCTGGTTGGTTTTGTTATAGCTTCATCACTGACATTGACATCCTATGTTCAGGTACTATTGTTAGTAACTATTTCTATTCTGCTTTATTGTGTGGGACTCATACTAAATGATCTCTTTGATTATAACATTGATAAGAAAGAAAGGCCCGACAGACCGCTTGCATCAGGTAAAGTATCTAGAAGAGCAGCTATTGGCCTAGTTACGGCATTTTCAGTCTTGGCTCTAGGTTTGTCATTAATTGTTAGTATTCCAACACTCGTTACGTCATCTTTTTTATTTGTCCTTATTTTCGGATACGATAAATTTCTAAAGAAAACACAGGCGGGTCCGTTTACTATTGCAGCTGCAAGAGTCATTAATGTAATGCTGGGTGCAAGTGTAGATTTTGGTCATATTGGTAGCTTTCCTCAACTCATTATTCTAACATTTGTATTGACAATAACCTTTGTTTACGTGTGCTTGATAGGATTTATAAGTAGATATGAAATTCACGGGTTTCCAAAAAATACAAAATTATTTTTAATACCCATCATAATTGTTGCTATTATCTCCTTAATCGCCTTTTTTTCACTCATGGGATTCTTCAAATATGAGTGTCTAATTATCCTGGCACTTTTTTCATTTATTATGGCTAGGACGTTCTACAAAATTCACAAGCAAGATTCCTCGGGAATACAACGGATTGTACAAAATATGATTTTGTCAATTATAGTCCTTGACTCGACATTTTTGAGCGGAATAAGAGGAATAGAGTTAGGTTTGGTTGTTCTGGTATTATTGGCCCCGTTGCTCATATTGGCAAGAAAAATGTACATGACCTGAGAAAAAAATAATTAGAATTAAATTCTCTATAAATCCCAATACACTAATGGCTAAACATATAATAGTAGTCGATATTGTGGGTTTAGAAAGAAAGCATATTTCTGAAAACCTAACTCCAAACATATTCAATATTTCACAAACTGGGGAAACAAGGAATATTGAAACAGTATTTCCTGCAGTAACATGCACCGTGCAGAGTAGTTTATTATCAGGCTCATATCCTGAAATACATGGAATCATTTCAAATGGATTGTTCAATAGACAAGACTATGCCGTTTCTTTTTGGGAACAATCAAGTAAATTGGTTCAGGCCGATAGAATTTGGGATACTGTTAAGATGCGAGGCACTGGTTCGAAAACGGCCGTTTTGTTTTGGCAAAATACGATGTACTCTAATGCTGATATTGTATTAACCCCGCGTCCATTGCATATGGATGACAGAATAATAATGTGGTGTTATAGCAAACCACCAGGACTCTACGAAAAACTAATCCAGAAAATAGGAAAATTTGACTTGTCATGGTACTGGGGTCCCTTAGTCTCTAAAAAATCAAGCGAGTGGATAGAATTGGCAACAGAATTTGTATTAGAAAATGAAATGCCTAATTTCTTATTTACGTATATCCCGCATTTGGATTATGCTTTCCAAAGAAACGGAACATCCTATTACAATATAAAAGATGATTTAAAGTTTGTTGACGATTTGGTTGGTAGATTAATTAAGAAGGTAACTAATATTGGCATAATAGAAGATACACAATTTATCATTTTTTCAGAATATGGATTCACAGATGTTAATTCTGACATTTCATTAAATACTATATTTAGAGAAAATGAACTAATTTCTGTGAGAGAGATTGAAGAAGTAGAGTATTTAGACCTTGAGTATAGCAAGGCTTTTGCAATGGTAGACCATCAAGTAGCACATATTTATGTTAAAGAGAATTATTCAAATTCAGTGAAAAAAATTTTAGAAGGAATAAAAGGGGTAGACATGATACTAGATAATGAATCGAAGCGACACCTTAGGATAAACCATCCGAGGAGTGGTGATCTCATAGCAGTGTCGAATACGGACAAATGGTTTAGTTATTATTGGTGGTTTGATCCGTCCAAGTCTCCAAGCTTTGCGAAGAAAGTTGACATTCATAGAAAGCCTGGTTATGATCCTGTTGAATTGTTCTTTGACCCTAGTACAAAGTCTATACCATTGGATGGTAAATTAGTTAAAGGCTCACATGGCAGATTACCATCAGAGGGGGAAGCTAAGCCAGTTTACGTGTCAAATAAGAAGGATATTACCGTAACAAATGAGAGCGATGATTTGAGTATAGTTACCATCGGCAAATATCTTAAGAACTTGTTATAACACAAAATACGATGGACATGTCCTGGAAGTACTCGATAACATTATCATCTTTTAAAAATTTGGAGCCAATACAAAAAACTCTTGAAAATTTGAAACAGCAAGGATTCGACACTGTGGAAGTTTATGGAGAACCAGATTTAATTGATGCAAAGAAGTTGTCAAATCTACTTGATTCCTTCTCAATGGATGTTTCTGGAGTAACTGGTATGTGGAGTTTTCACAGTAGTGAATACAAGTCACGCAACCTAATTACAACTAATAATGATTCATTAATAGCGGTTAAGAACTATGTAAAAAAGTGCATTTTGCTTTGCCATACCCTAGGTGGGAATACATTTAATATATGTTTATTTAGCGATATACGGCTAATTTCAGATGCCAATCACAAAAATCTATTACGAAATGAGAAACGAAACTTTGTTACTTTACTAATCGAACCGTTACGTGAACTAGCGAAGTACGCTAGAAATTACGCAGTAGATCTGCTTATTGAACCATTGAATCGCTACAGCACCCCTATTTGTACTGACTCTAAAGATGCGAAATACATTGTTGATCTTGTAGACGAAGAAAATGTAGGAATCTTGCTAGATACTTTCCATATGAACATAGAGGAGGATTCAATATATGATGCTGTGATAAATTCTAACTCATTGTTAAAACTTGTTCATATATCTGATAACAATAGGAAGATGCCAGGTTTTGCTCACATAGACTTTGAGAACATTGTAGAAGCACTCAAGAAGATAAAGTATTCAAAATTTCTAACGTTCGAACCTACTATTCAGAATACTGATTATAAATATGACATAAAACTCGGTCTGCAATTTCTAAAAAATTTGTCTAAAAATTGATAATTGAATTATATGGACCCAAATTATAAGTTTCATATATTTTTAGGAGGAACCTATAAACAGGTTGATAATACATAACAATGAAAAATTTATAGTAAATAATGAATTTGCAACGGAGGTTGAAAAAGGGCTAAATGATAAACAAAAGCATATTTCACCTAAGTTTTTTTATGACAAAAATGGGTCAAGATTATTTGAAGAAATATGCGAGCAACCTGAATACTATCTTAATCGTATTGAATCACTAATATTGAAAAAATCTGTGAATGAAATCATGAACATGCTTGAACAAAACCAAATAAGTATTATTGAATTGGGCAATGGAAACTCCTTGAAAACTAGAATTTTATTAAGACCATTTCTTTCAAACTTGAAGAAAGTTTGTTATTTTCCAATAGATGTTTCATTGAAAATGCTAAAAAATTCAATTAGAGATTTATCGAGGGAATATGTGAATTTACAAGTTCTTGGAATTTGTTCAGACTATATATCAGGTTTAATCAAAATAAATGAATTTATAAAAATGAATGATAATATTCCCAAGCGAAAATTAATAATATTTTTGGGTTCCAGCATTGGAAATTTTGATCCTATGGAATCAGTGGATTTTCTTTATTCCTTAAGGAGGTACCTACGAAAGGAGGATGCACTATTGATAGGTATAGACC
The DNA here is from genome assembly GCA_014523525.1 of Nitrososphaerales archaeon TH703. Classification (GTDB taxonomy): domain Archaea; phylum Thermoproteota; class Nitrososphaeria; order Nitrososphaerales; family Nitrososphaeraceae; genus TA-21. The sequence goes on from JAATVL010000016.1 coordinate 14,166, forward strand.
TAGAAAAAGATAAAACAATCTTGGACAGAGCATATAATGACAGGAAAGGCATAACTGCGAAATTTAATTTGAATATTTTGTCCAGAATTAATAGAGAACTTGGAGGAAAGTTTAAACTATCAACCTTTGAACACAAGTCATTTTATAATATTCAGAAACATAGAATAGAAATGCATTTGGAGTCAAAGATCGATCAACAAGTAAGAATTGAAGCAATTGGAAAAACATTTTGTTTCAAAAAGTGTGAAACTATTCACACAGAAAATTCTTACAAATATTCACAAAATAGACTCAAAGAAGTGGTGAAGAATGCTGGTCTTGAAGTGAAAAAGAATTTTACTGATCCAAAGAAACTATATTCTCTAGTCTTGTTAAAGAAGGTCTCTGACACAACGAAATCCTGAAAAAGGAATTCTTTCGTGCGGTTTGAAATAATTTCTATAACTGTTCCTTATTTGCAACCTAGGAGTGGCAAATGATCCTCCGCGCAATACCTTCTGATTTATCGCCCACTTGTCCGTATACTCTGAAAATTTAGAACTGAATCCAGGATACAGAACGTATTCAGAGGATGTCCATTCCCACACATCTCCAATCATCTGGTGACAACCATAATGACTTCTTCCTTGTGGATATGACCCAATTGGGGTTGGGGCCCATTTCCATGATTCTAACAAATTTGCATTAAGGTCCAAAGGTAAATCATCTCCCCATGGATACATCGTCTTTCTCTTCAAATCTTCATTCCAACTCGCGGCTTTTTCCCATTCTGCCTCAGTTGGTAATCTTTTTCCTACCCATTTTGAATATGCGTCTGCCTCGTAATAACTTACATTAGTTACTGGTTCATTTGGTGGAACTTTATTTAGCCCTCCAAAATCTTTCTTGTACCAATCTCCTTCGATTTTTTGCCAGTAAAGTGGCGCCTTCCACTCTTTTTCTTTGACCAGATCCCATCCGTCCGATAACCAAAATCTATAATCTTGATATCCTCCCGAATCTATAAAGTCGATAAATTCCCTATTTGTGACTGGGTATCTGTCAATTTGATATGGGTTTAGATACGTTTTATGTTCTGGAATTTCAT
>JAATVL010000119.1 GCA_014523525.1 Nitrososphaerales archaeon TH703
ATACCACTTTTCCTGTTGAACGCTTTACCCCTGTATTGCCAATTAGGAGTGTAAAGTTCTTTTTTGTTCCTATGTTGCTAAATCCTTTGTCTGGTTCATAATTCACTATTCCACCAAAAGTAGAGACATAACAATCTACTCCTGAAGAGTTCGTATGTATAATTTTCTCCATAATCTTTGCAGTCTCATAAATCTGGTTCCTGTCGCGGTCTGAAAACAACGAATAAAGCGCGGCAACTGTTGCGACACATGATGCTGCTGATGATCCCAGACCTTCTCCATAAGGAATTTGAGACTGAATATCCAAATTAATTCCAACATTAAGATTATCTTTTTCGGATAAAACGTGTTTTACGCACTTATAGATTGGATACAGAAATGACAAACTATTGTGATGGGCCTTTACACGCTCTTCGTTACTTTCTGTTGGTACAGTTAGTGAATTTTCTCCAGATTTGATATTAATACGCAACTTGTCATTAACTTGTGCGTGAACTTGAATCCGTTTATTTATTGCTGCCACAATTGCAGGGTTTTTGTAGACTACAAAATGTTCTCCAAAGAGTATTACCTTTGCAGGGGCTGATGACACAGCTTTACTGTATTGGTTATTCATACAAATAATATTGAAGAATAACCGACTACTGAGTTTTTATCTCCGGCTACGTCTCCACTTGTTGCATATTTCAATAACTTGCCTTTTGTAGCTCCCATTCTTTTTGATATTTGCATAACTGTAGCAATGGCACCATAGCCGCATGCCGTAACATTAAATGAAACCAATATCGAGTAAAATTTTTCTATATCCAGTGAGAGAATTGCAGAAATCAGGAGATTATCTTTTTCATGAGCTTGACTATTTGGTTCATAATGTGTTAGATCAGAAGAGGCTATCGAAATCAAATTTCTTTTTTTTACTGATTCGAATATCCCGTCGCCAAGTTTTATGCTTGTGTTCTTGCCTTGGTTGATTAAAATTATAGGTACTATTTTGAATTCTTCTCTTATGTATTGAAGAAATGGGAGTTGAACTTCAATACAATGATCTTTGGAGTGCGCTAATTCATCATAGTTAGTCAGTCTACAATTTTGGTATATATCTTGAGCCAATTCTGAATCAATTTCTATTTTTCCTACAGGGGTCTTCCAAGAACCCGTATTCATTATTGCTACATCACTACCCAAGCCGTAATGATTTGGACCGAGTATTATTGCAGATTCAAATTTGGATGATGATAATTGGTAATATCCATTTGCAGCTACTGCTCCAGAGTACATGTAACCAGCATGAGGAGAGACCATTCCGTAAATTCTCTCTTTAATATTAGATGGTGGTAACTTTCCTGGACCAAAATTTGAATCTCTAAATAATGATTCTAGATTCACGTTGAGTTCATTACGGCTTTTTGGATAGAATATTCCGGAGACGGCAGGTTCTCTTACGTATGAATTCAAGATATCTCTTCGACTAATTTGGTCTCAAAGTCATCGATTGATATCTTCATTTCATTATCAGATTTTATCTTTCCCTGTTTCTTCAACACCTCCCTAGTAAGTAACCAATATACAGTCGCAAGTGCCTTTCTTCCTCTATTATTTGCAGGAATGACCAAATCTACATTAGAGGTAACGTTATCGCTATTTGCAATAGCAACAACTGGAACACCGGCCCTTGTTGCTTCCAACACAGCTTGGAAATCGGCCTGAGGATCTGTGACAATAACTACTTGCGGTTCCATGTAGCTTGACAAAGACGGATTCGTAAAAGTTCCGGGCATAAAACGCCCTATGATTCCAGAAGCCCCAGTTGCCTCACAAAACTTCTGGACAGGAGTTTTCCCATATTCTCTTGCAGACGTGACTATGATTTTGGAAATATCCGATCTTCCAATAAACTTCGCAGCAACATCAATTCTGGTAAGTGTTTTACTAATGTCTAAAATATAAAGGCCTTCTGGATTTGCACGAACAATAAACGGTGACATAAATTTTGTCTTTACAGGAGTGCCTACGCGTATTCCTGTTGAAAGTATCATTTTCTCTAAATTATCACTTTCAATTTCCCCGACTTGCTCTCCAGTCTCGATGTATCCGTGACTAGGAGTTTCTTCAGATGCATGATTCTCAGCTTCACTCAGAGAATCGTCAGTGTTTTCTCCTTGGTTTGCACTTGCCATTTTAGTTGAAAGACAAATCAATCATGCCTTTTATTAAATCATACTCTGAAAGTCTTAAAAGTTCGTTCAATTTGGATACTCTCTCGCCTCCAACAACTCCAGTCTTGATCATTTTTGAAGATGTTGATAATGCTATGTGAGATATGTGTGCATCAACAGATTCCCCAGATCTGTGCGAAGTAATTATTTTAATATTATTTTTCGTACATTTATCTGCGAAATCCAAAGCATTGTATAAAGTACCTGCTTGATTAACTTTCAAAATTGCAGCATTACAAGCTCCATTTTTGCATGCTTCACTTATCCTTACAGCACTTGTAACGAGCATATCATCACCTGTAACATAACAGTTCTTATTTCTTTTAGTGATTATTGCCATACTTTCAAAATCATCTTCGTTCACAGGATCTTCTGCATAAATTAGATGATAATTTTTAATTAAATCCTCAACAAAATTTATCTGTTCTTCAGTATTCCTTACTAATCCCTGCCTTGAATAATCATACAGTTTCCTTTTAGAATCCCACATTGAGGAACTTGCAAAATCAATACCTAAAGCTATATCCTTCCGAAGCTTTAACCCTGAGTTTTCCACGGCCTGAGCCACAGTGGATACTGCCTCATCGTTATTCAAGTTTGGAGCCCAAGCACCCTCGTCACCCCTTCCATACGTGAATTTCTTGTCTATTTTTTCCAATAGCACTCTAACCTCCTTATGGATATTGAAATTCATCTGTAATGCCTCCATGATATTTTTTGCTCCTATTGGACAAACTAGTACTTCTTGAATATCAGGAGTACCGGGACCTGCATGGGATCCTCCCCCAATGATATTTCCGAGAGGATAAGGAAATCGATAAGGGCCTTTCTTATTCAGCATTGCAAATAAAGGTACATTCAGGGACGCTGAAGCAGAAGCTGCAGCGGCAATACTCAATCCGTATGTTACAGCCCCACCAATTCGACTAAAATCATTAGAAGTATCCATCGACTTCAGAATTTCAAAAATAGAAATAGGATTTGAGGCGTCTACTCCAATAAACTTGTGCATATTCGAAACAAAGGTTCGAAGGGTTAATTCTGGATCATTATCTATAAAACTTGGAACCTCATGACTACCTACACTAGCACCAGAAGGAGCGCAAGCCCTGCCCAGAAACTTGTTATCTGTTATTACATCTATTTCTATTGACTTTGATCCTCTACTGTTAAAAACTATTCTTCCCTTCAATGATGAAATTACAGGCATATTTCATCAAACTTAATCTATTTCTGATTCAATTTCTGACATTCGTCTGCGTAATGCCTCGTAGTAAGGTATTACCTGGTATATCGTTTCAACAGATGAAACAAACATTCTTCTGCAACAATACCTTTTGATACCAAGCGAGTCCATAACTTCCGCAGGGTCTTCTCCAGCTTTGATTCTGTTAGAATATTCACCATACTTATTAGCTATTAGATTCCCACAGGTAAAACATCTTATAGGTATTAGCATTGATATTTTATTTTCAGGTGTCTTATAAAAACCATGTATTTGTGGTAGTGTTTATATAGCAAATATTCAAATTAGCGATTTTTGAACCGCTAAATCTATGCGGGAGTCGCCCAGCTTGGTCAACGGCGTAAGACTGAGGCTCTTATCCCTTAGGGGTTCGTGGGTTCAAATCCCACCTCCCGCATACAACCAATAGACTTCATTCAGGAAAATTTTTTTAGAATCTTATAATATGGCGATGCCTTGTGCTTTTTAATACATTTTTCACAAAGCGATCTATGTCCATACTTAACATGACATTTACAGTCGCACAGTTCAGCTTTAGTTAACAACTAAGTGATTTCCGAAATTATGTTATTTAAATAATTTCAATCTTTATGCATGTTGATTCGATAAATTTTTTATCAATGCTTTATAGGTTATCATATTGGATATTGATTCACTATTGAAAAGAAAGCAAGATCTTTATACCTTATTGAAATCGCAACATGAAGCAGAAGTGAATGAAATGAATCATTACATGTCAGTGTTGAGCAGATTGAACAATGGTATAATAAAGAATTATGTGCACAAGTTGTTGGATGATGGCTTGCGACACATTGAATATATTTCTACCATGATGACTACTATTGAAGGTGCTAGCAGTAGTTTTAATTTGACAAAACAAGGAATCATTAAGTCGATAGATGAAGAAAAGGAATCAAGGGATCTGTTACTGAAATGCGTAGCACTGGCTGACGATGTAGAAACAAAATCTTTATTGAAAAGCATTATAGTCGATGAAGAACATCATATTAAGATATTGCAACACATTGAAGAGCTAGTATCTAAACCTGGACGCTGACATTTAGAAACAAATTATAAATTCCGTCTGTATCTAAATAAATGTCCCATTTAATTCGTACAATAGTACAAAACTATATCGAAAATTCAAACTGTTTTAGTATAGTTGCCAAAGATGGAATTACTACAGATCAATTTGCCATTCATAGATCTGATTTATTGTTTGTAAAAGCTTCTCTCAATGTACGAAAAATGCAATCACAAATTCCCGCGATATTTAGATCAGTAAGCATTGCTAAGAATCTTGATTATTATCAAAATAAGATATGTCATGAAATACCCTCGATTCCTGATACAGAGCAGATCAAACTAATATTACAAAAACTACGTGTGATAATTATTACATTGTTTCTAAGATTGAATAAACTAATGGTGGAAATAAAATCAGATAACTCTATGTACAACAATTATTTTCTAGAGTGGAATAGGTATTCAGAAGAAGCTTTGATAATTACATCCACTATATTAGTTGGGTATCAAAAAGGAAGAACTGAAACTAAAATTCTTGATACCATAAAAAAGACTTTAGACTATCTTGGGATATCCATGTACATGATAGATGATGAGATTTCGTACCTGTACTAATCAATTAATTTGTTATTCCAAATGCTTCAAGGACTTCGTTACTATGCCCTATTGGTTTGACCTTAACGAAAATTCTTAGTATCTTGCCATTTTCATCTACTAAAAAAGTGGTCCTGTTAACTCCCATATACTCCTTACCCATGAATTTTTTCAGTCCGTAAGTACCGTACTTTTTTGAAATACTGTTGTCTACATCGGCGGCCAGGTGATATGGAATATTCATCTTTTGTTTGAATTTTTCATGCGACTCGTCGGTATCTGGACTAACTCCGATTATTTCGATGCCAGCACTCTTGAATTTTTCATAATCTCTCGTAAATTCTGAAGCTTCAGTGGTACAGCCAGTTGTAAAATCTCTGGGATAAAAATACAGGACTACTTTTCTGTCCCTAAAATCAGCTAAATTCATTCTTTGATTCTTACTCTTAAATGAAAAATCTGGTGCAGCGTTTCCTTCCTTCAAACCATCCGAACGTAATAATTCATTATCTGTCAAATTTTCTATATGTAAATTTTCAAGATGGCATAATAAAAGCGTTGATAGTCGACTGGATCTGCATTACTTTAAAATATAACTTTTAATTGAATTTCAATAGATGATTAACTGAGCGATAAGTGAATTTTATGACCAAGTGCGATATACTGATTGTGGGCGGTGGACCGGCAGGCCTTTCCGCTGCATATTCCGCAGCTAGAAAGAACGCCAGAACTATTCTCCTAGAGAAAGATGATTCTATAGCACAGAACATTCGAACTAGTGGGGTATCATGGATAGACGATATGAAAAGACTTGAAATACCGGAAAAATATTATAATCCAATAAAGAATTTCAGAATAATCTCTCCTTCAAAAGACGTCATTCTTAGGGGAAATACACCAAAGTCTTGTGTCCTGGATGTCAGGGCTACTTACCAATATCTAGCAACGCTAGCTGCGAGAGAAGGAGCAGAAATATCCGTAAGAAGTGAAGTACAATCTGTAATATCACGTTCAAATAAAATAGCTGGAATTGTAGCTAATACCCCTAAAGGCAAAATTGAATTTGATTCAAAACTCGTAATTGATGCAAGTGGATTTAATAGCATTGTAGCAAGAAGAGCTGGAATCGTTCATAATTGGAAAAGATATGGAATAGGTGCTGAATACGAATGTTACTGTGATGACATAGATCCTGAGACTTGGATTTTGATGGTTGGAGATAAATACTCAGATGCGGGCTATGCGTGGATCTTTCCCATATCAAAACAACGTGTAAGAATAGGTACAGGCGTAGGACGGCCAGAATCAAATTCTGATCCAATTGAAAAATTGAATTCCATTATAGAAAGCAAGTTAAAACCAATCGATGAGCTTAGAAATATTCAACCAATTGAATTCCATTATGGATTCATCCCGAATGAGGGTTCTCGCAAAGCTACCATTTTTGACGGGCTGTTGTTGGTAGGAGATTCAGCAGGTCAGGCTAACCCCCTTGTGCTTGAAGGAATAAGGTTTGCAATAGAATTTGGGCGAGTAGCAGGTGAGATTGGCGCTGACTCATTATCGAAGAACTGTACTAGAGAATCGTTACAGGAGTACGAAAAATTCTGGAAACAACGAGTAAGCTCTAGAATAAAATCATCACTTAAAGTTCAATCAAGATGGTTGAAGATGAGTAATGAGTCTTGGGATAGAGAAGTTGAAATCATTCAACAAATGACTCTTGAAGAGTTTGTTGATTTCATAAAGGCTCAATTTACAACTAGTAAATTAATGAAACTGGTACTAACTCATCCGCGTGCCACTGCAAGACAGCTATTTAGTATAATTTTGGATAAATAATTGTGAAGCAAGATTTTTATATGATTCATAAACAGCAAGTTTAGTCTTGCCTGGAGAAACTGTTACCCAGTTTGCACCTATCATGTACATGCTTGGCTTTGGCTTACTTGCCACAGTTCCAGTATTGTTTTTATCAAAATTACTGTCGCCACGACGAAGATATAACCCTGTAAAGTTTTTGCCAATGGAATGTGGTCAGATGCCATCCGGTGAAGGGAGAGCTCACTTTATGATGCAATACTACTCTTATATTCTCATGTTTGTCGTTTTTGATGTCATGTCTATTTTCTTGTATGCATGGGGAGCATCACTCTTTTCAATACCACGTTCAGCAACGCTTCCCATAATTGGATTTCTTGCTATAATGTTTTCTGCCATGGGTTACGCACTTTATCTTTCTGGGAGGAAAGGCATTTGGTAGATTTTGAGTTTATTCATCTAAGGATTAAATATAAAGAATTTGAATTGGAGGTTGAAATTCACTAATGATGAAAGATCTGGTTAATCCCACTAATTTTAATGTCCTGGTTGGAAAACTTGGGGACGTTCTTACAAGAGCATTAGATCTTCCTCTAGGTTATGCAATAAATTGGGGAAGAATCTGGTCACTTTGGCCAGTCCATCTGGAAACTGCATGTTGTAGCGTGGAGTTTGGAGCAGCTTCTGGTCCAAGATATGATGTTGAAAGATTTGGAATAATTGAGGCTTTTGGTTCATTAAGACAGTGCGATTTGGTTGTTGTTCAAGGTACCGTAACCAGAAAGATGGCTCCTAGGCTAAGGATGGTTTATGATCAGATGCCAGATCCAAAATATGTCATTGCAATGGGTGCCTGTGCAATTACAGGAGGACTGTATATCGATTCTTATAATGTACTTCCCGGGATTGATGGTATTATCCCAGTCGATGTATACGTACCTGGCTGTCCACCAAGACCCGAAACCCTAATTCAAGGCTGTATGCTACTGCAAGAAAAAATAAAAAGGTCGAAGATTAGATAATATAGCTGGCTCCATAATCTTGTTATCTGACAATATCCATTACTTAGAGCATCAATTCTAATTGATCTCAAAAAAAATGAGGCTATTTTATACTTTTGATTAATCTACCTTTATTGATTTCCCTTTTGGTTCAGATTTAGGTTTCTTGTCGAATGTTATTTCCAACAATCCATTGGTAAAGGTAGATTTTACGACGTCGATATCAGCATCGGGTGGTAATCTTTGACTTCATGGTATTTTCTCTTTGGATCTTCACTATTTATCTCCACTTTATTGTCGTAGGCATTTATTCTAATTCGTTCTTTAGAAACACCAGGCAGTTCTACTACAACCTTAACTTCCTTGTCTGTTGTCGTTACCTCAGACAAAGGTTGTCTCTCCGACAGAATTGCCGGTCTAGAGTAACCAGTTCCTCCACTTTGATTATATTTGACAGTATACGAGCGAAATCAAAATAAACAATTCAGTTCGATACTCAAGAAAAGGATCAATGATAAATCCGAGAATTCTGGTATTCAAGTGTGTATGTGAATTTACAATAGCTTGATTACTTCGAGGGTTAGCTCAATCTCTTTATATGGAATAGGACGGGTAATATCAGTCAAATGTTGCCTTTACAATGTTGAATACCAGACCCTCTTCATAGGGCTCCTTGGAAATAACTTTCAAAATGCCTTGCTGTACTGATTTTAATCTTTTCTTGTCTGTAATGATGTCCTGAGGAATTTCAATCTTTATTTCCATTTTAAGTAATACTTCTTTAGTTTTAACCAATAATAAAATATTGGAATTAATATTTAAAAATATGAGC
>JAATVL010000120.1 GCA_014523525.1 Nitrososphaerales archaeon TH703
ACGTTAGTATAATAATTAAATGTCATCATATAATTCTTATTAAGTTCGATTTTTCTGATTTTCAATAAAAACTTGGATAATTATTAAGGTACCCACGGCAATTTTCAAGATACCCAATCAAATATGCAGTTAAAGTAGAAAAATCATCAGCAATCGTAAAGACCATCTTTCCTGGCTACGAAATGAGATTTTGCAGCTGTCACAGGTTTCAATAATCTTACAGAAAATCTCGGTTCATCAACCTTTACTGTTTTCAGTTCTAAAACCACGTGAGCAAGATTAGAAACTGTTTTATTCAATAATTCGTTATATGGAAAAATTTTCTTTTCAAATATCTCCTCTGATTCCTTATTTTCTTTTTTCGAAGAGCTTGAATTTGTAATTACTATTGCTATGTCATTATCAATTGCACTTATGGCCAGATCGTGTAAGTGCTTACGGAGGCGAATTTGTATTGATAGTGATTTTTTCCTTTCGTTTAAAAATAAATAATTAAAATTATCAATAATAATTAGAATCGGACGTAAATGTAGAGCATAATTGACAAGGACCATTTGGACATTTGTTGACATTATCCTCAATCTTCTTATTTGATGAAGTATAGGATCTGAATCCTGTTTGTTTTTGATGTAAGAGAGAATTTTCTCTGGCCGGAAAAATCCTTGTGTGTCACCAAATATTACAGATGAATCTTTATAGTGTTGTGCAGCGTTCACGCATAATGAATAGCAAAGACTAGATCTAGCTTCCCTCGAATCAGATAAAATATTTGTAATCAGACCTGTTCTGATTCCTCCTCCCAGTATCTTATCTATTGAGGGTGACCCTGTTGTGATTATCCGCATAAAACTAAACTATAATTATTTATATACAATGTCAGAGAGCTTGGGAGAAACTTTTTATTGTCGATCTTATTTTTTGAAAATAAAAGTGATAACCTAATATGTCGTCAACTCCACAGCAACCAAAAAGACCGTTAACAATCTTACAACGCTCACTAAATATGAAAGTATCTGTCAGACTTAAAAACGAGCTGGAGTACAGAGGTCGAATGAATAATGTTGATTCATATATGAATTTAATATTATTGGATGCGGAAGAATTTAATGGCGCAAACGCAAATCCCGTTGCAAACTATGGGAAAGTAGTTATTCGAGGAAACAATGTGTTATTCATCAAAATAGAAAAGGATCTCTAAAAAAAGAGAAATTCGTGGGATTTGACGTAAGCAAAAATGGGAAGGCGTTATCTTTTCACTTCAGAAAGTGTAACTGAAGGGCATCCAGACAAGATATGTGATCTGGTTTCCGATTCAATACTTGATGAAATAATTACTAATGATCCAGATTCCAGAGTAGCAGTAGAAGCTATGACTACTACAGGAATTGTATTTGTAGCAGGTGAGGTATCTTCCAAGGCAAGAATTGATGCTCAGGAAGTTGTTAGAAGCACATTGAAGGATATTGGGTACAATGGGTTAAAATATGGATTTGATGGAAACAGCTGCTCTGTTTTAACTTCAATTCATGAACAAAGCCCTGATATTTCTATGGGAGTTTCCAAAAATGAGAACGGAGTACAGGGAGCAGGTGATCAAGGATTAATGTTTGGATACGCAACAAGTGAAACCGCTGAGCTTATGCCGTTGCCCATAACTTTAGCGCACAAATTAACTATGAAATTGGCTACGGTTAGAAAAGAAAAAACTTTAGACTGGATAGGACCCGATGGAAAATCTCAGGTATCTGTTATTTATGAAGATTCCGTTCCAAAGAAAATCGATACCGTTGTTGTCTCGACTCAGCATACGGAAGATGTCTCAATATCTCAAGTGAGGGAAGAGGTTATCTCGAAAGTTATAAAACCTATTTGCGATGATTTGATTAACAATTCTACAAAATTTCTGGTAAATCCAACTGGCCGGTTTGTTATTGGTGGTCCTGTAGGTGACACCGGATTAACTGGAAGAAAGATAATAGCTGACACCTACGGTGGTATGGGTAGGCATGGTGGAGGTGCATTCTCAGGTAAGGATCCTTCTAAAGTGGATAGATCTGCATGTTACGTAGCAAGATATATAGCTAAAAATATTGTTGCATCAGGATTAGCTTCAAAATGCGAAGTGCAATTGGCATATGCTATAGGAGTACCCGATCCTGTTTCAATCATGGTTGATACGTTTCGCACAGGAAAAATTAGCGAAGAAAAAATTGAAAAACAAGTTAGAGAGATTTTTGATACTACACCGATTGGAATAATAGAAACGTTACGACTGAAAAGACCAATATATAAGAAAACTGCGGCATATGGACATTTTGGTAGGAATGATCCTGATTTTACGTGGGAGAAGGTTGACAAATCAGATTTATTTAAGATGTAGTAATTTTTATGACAGTAGATCCTGAATTATGAGATTCAGACACCTTTAATAATGTTAATTGTATTCCGAATATCTCTTTCAACTCCAAATTTCCTTGAAAAAAATTTAAGAATATTTTTTACATCCCTCGTGAGCGATGCGTCTGCATTAATAGTATCAACTTTAACGGCTTGAGGCCAATCGAGGATAAAAATATTGTCATCATTTACTAAAATGTTGTACTCATTAAGATCACCGTTAATGTATCCTTTGTGATAGGCGATCCCTACATTGTTGATTATTTTTTCTAAAACAAATTGTGGATCATCAAGATTTTCGGCATCTGATAACCTAGTTCCATAAATGGGTTCCATAAGAATGCAATGAAAAGATCTGCACAGAGGGTTTGGAAATGAAGTACTAGAGTTTCTCAGATACATTAAAATGTCATATTCTTTTTTGGCTGTTTCGATATTCAAGAGTAGCCAACTACTAGTAGCTGTGTTTATATCTCGTTTCCTCTTTATCTGTTTGAAACTAGATCTTCCGAGTCTGAACATCTTTAAAATCTTGTCTTCTCCTTGTGAATCACGAGCTATATAAATTTCAGCTTCTTTACCGATACCGATTTGTGGTCCAATAGATGTAATTAAGTTCCTATTGGAAAGAATTTTTAGGACATATGTATCTAAACCTGTTACCAATAATGTATACCCTATATTGCTTTTACCTATCAATCCAAATTTGACAAGTCGTTCTAAATGATGTTCAACCAAACTTTGACTTAAATTTGAGTATTGACTCAAAGTAGAAAGAGTTAAAAATTGACGATTTTTTAAAGAAGAAGCAAATACCTTTAGTATTTTGATATCACTTTTATTCAATAATGAAACAAGATGTTCCGCCCTTGAAAAAGAAGACAACTGAAAGCAACTACTGCCAATATTAAATTAAAAGTTTATTGTGTTTACAGATAATAATTAAAATATCCAAACAACGAATCTAGAATCGTTGGCCCTTGATGGAAAATTAACTGTTGTAACAGATGGTCCGGTAGGCCTTGGATTAGGGATTGCAAGAGATTTAGGAAGAAATGGTGCAACCGTTATTATTACTTCTAGAAATATAGCTTCATAATACGGACAATATAATATCAGGTCGTATTTAGTTTCGTTGGCAGATGTCTATACGGATCAATGCATAGATCACTTTCAAGATATGAATTAGTCGAGGCTAAAAATGAAAATAAAATGAAGATATTGGGTCAACCAGAAGAAGTTGCTAAAAGTATTTGTTTCCTCATCCGGAGAAAATTTTTCTTTTTCAACTGGAAATACTATTATTCTTGATGGGGTAAAGTAATTATTTAGAAATCGAAGGTTTATGTCCCAAAGCATAGATGACATCAAAGAAACAGATCTCCCTGAAGGCAAGAAAAAATCTCTTAGAACTGGATATACAACTGGTACGTGCGCAGCAGCGGCAACTAAAGCTGCACTAACAACACTAGTAAATGGAGAAAAATTAGCAAAAGTAAATGTTTCCCTTCCAAAGGATAAGCATATTGTAATAGATATTGCCTGGATTAGATATGAAAATGAAAAATCTGTTACTGCTGCCGTCATTAAGGATGGAGGCGATGATCCTGATGTTACTAATGGTGCTGAAATTTGGTCCACGGTTTCTTTGTCAGAAACATCAAATAAGATCATTATTGATGGTGGCAAAGGTGTTGGGAGAGTAACTAAGCCTGGATTGGGACTAGAAATAGGTAAAGCTGCCATCAATCCTACTCCACTAAAGATGATAAGTCATGCTATTGATGAAATTTTCGGGCAACAACAAAAAAATAGATATGGATTATCGATATTGATAAGTGTACCCAAAGGAGAAGAAATTGCCAAGAAAACTGATAATCCTAGATTGGGAATAATTGGAGGTATATCAATTTTAGGAACGACTGGGATCGTAATTCCATATTCAACTGCATCATTTGCTGCTTCAATTCGTCAAAGTATTGATGTTTCAAAAGCAATGGGTACTGATTCTGTTATACTGACCACTGGGGGAAGAAGTGAAGATTTTGCACGTGATATTTTTGGAAACTCAATTGCGGATCACGCCTATATTCAAATAGGAGACTTTATTGGATTTAGCATTAAACAATGTGCAATTAAGAAAATAAAGAAGGCATACGTAATCGGGTTTATAGGTAAATTAACAAAGATGGCGATGGGAGTAAAACAAACGCATGTAAAAGGTTCCCATGTTGATATGAATTTTCTTGCAAAGTTGGCAATTAGATCTGGAGCCAATAACGAACTTGTAAAAAAGATAATGGTAGCAAATACAGCAAGACATGTGGGTGAATTAGTTGATCAATTTGGATTGAGTATGTTTTATGATGTTCTATGTGAAGAGGTCTATAGTCATCTAAGTAAATATTCTCCAACTGAGTTACAGATAAAAATCATATTACTTGATTTTAATGGTAAGATAATAGGAGAATTTCCTGAATAGTATGAACTAAACTGATCTTTTTCTATACGCCCTCGAGGAAACCGTCTTTCTGAAGCTTTTCAGCATGAGCAGAAATATATCTCCAGACTATATCTGCTTTTTCAGTTTGAAAATCCCATGGTGCAATAAGAACCAGATCGTGTTCTCTTATCCACATACGTCTTTTTATCTTTCCTCTAATTCTACATGTTCTTACTTTACCATCTGTGCATTTCACAATAATGTTATCTCCTCCAACTAATTTTATAACACGCCCAAGCAGTTCGCCCTGTTGAGGCATTACTAACTCCTTTAGATCAGATTCACTCAGTACTTTTCTCTTTCCTAATTTGAAAACCTCAGTTAAAATTCCTTCTAAGCAAAATAAAAACCTAGTGATTCTACATGTACGAATAGATTTATTGAAAATGTTGGTTAATATTTAGAGTTCATGAGTACTCTGTTGCTTATATTACATTTTCTGAGAAAATCATAACAATTTATGGTATTGCTTAAGCACATTTTGTTAATACTTGTCGTTCTAACAATAATCAGATCCCATTACTAATTTATTTAATGTGAGGGACGCAGATTGTTAAATTCATTAAATAGTTTCAATATTGCTGTATAGTCTAATTCCGAGTAACCCCTATTTGCTGCCATCCGATAATATTGTTCAGCCAGTGATGAAAACGAAAGACTAGCTCCGTTATGCTTTGCGCACTCATTAAGTAATTGTATATCCTTGAGCATATTTTTCAAAAAGAATTTTGGTTCAAAATTATTTTTAATCATCTTTGGACCTTTTATTTCACTTAACCCTGTCTTAAAATAAGTTGAATTTAAAATTTCCAAAAAGATTGATGGATCTGTTTTTGATTTCTTTATAAATACTAATGATTCTGACAATGAGATCGCTATTAAAGCTATGTTAAGATTGAGTCCAAGCTTTATGTAGTTGGCAACACCATCTTGATTACCTACGTAAAATATTTTCTTGCTGAAGTTGGTTAGGATCTTGCTACATTTTTCAGAAATTTTCTTATTACCAGAAACGATAGTTATTACATCTCCCTTCTTTGTTGCGTCTGGACCTCCCATTATTGGAGCTTGAATAATTGCATATCCCTTTTTTTTCATAAGGCTCGCACAATAGATTGAATCTTCCGGCAAAACGGTACTAGTATCGACAACAGTGAGACGTTTGTTAT
>JAATVL010000121.1 GCA_014523525.1 Nitrososphaerales archaeon TH703
GCAGCCACTAGTCCTCCTCCGTGTCTCAAATAAGAATTTGCAGCATTTACTATTACATCTACGTTTCTTTCCGTAATATCGCCTCTAACAAGTCTAATTATTGTTCCCTTAATTGAAATTTGAGATATTATTTCTTTCAAATATTTTTAACCACCCCTACTTATTTGGACGATTTAATTATTTATTCTTATATTTTACAAATTGTATATAATGGTAACAAACTTAGTTTAAGTACTAAAGCATGTTACTATTTCACAAACACTAATTAACTTGTTACTATAACTCGATGCTATATTTTATTTGTAATCTTTGATTTAAAGAATTTTAGTGTTGAATTGTTCAATTCCCTAAAATGTATTATAAAATGACTTACTCTCAAGTCGATATATTCACTCAACCCTCTAATTATCTTTTCAGGAGTTCCTATCAAATTACCAGCTGCGAGAAGATATCATAATCTGCTGTAAGTGTTAATCTACTTCACTGTCAACACTGGACAATGCGCATGTCTCACAACATCTGAGGCAACGCTACCAAGCACTATACTTTTAAGTTTGGACCTACCTCTTGTTCTGATTATGATTAATTCAATATGGTTATCTTTGGCATAGCTTACGATAGCATCAGCGATTCTAATTGAAGCAATAATTTCAGTTTTGATTCTTATGGTTTTTGCCTTACTGCTGTCTTTTTGTATTTTTTCTGATAATTTAACAAGATATGATTGTGCGTCCTTTTTCAATTGGACTATGTGACTTGGAAGATTTACAGTTTGTAAATTAGCGTTACCTCGAATGATATACAGAATAACCAGTCTTACATCGTAATCTTGAGCTACCTTTATAGCATAATTTAGTGCTACCTCTGCAAACTTCCTTGGTTCATATACGGCTACAAGTATTTTAGAGAATGTTCTCCCTTCAATTACTTTAAACACTGCTACCTCTACTCAATTCTAGTACGTAGTTTCTAAAAAATCATTCTACCAATAATTTTAGTAACAAGAGCTTAATAGCATATAAACAGTATAGATATGAGTTACTTTAACACGTTGATTTACCATCGGGAACCATATTGTTAACAATTCGGATCCAGAGCCTCATCGGAGTATCGAAATAGTCTCTTTTTTATCGTACTATGAAAAATTACTAGCTGCAACGACGCGTATTTAATCAAATGTTAGGGAGTCCCTTAAGATGCTGTTTAATCCTCTTCGATCTTCATCAGTTAGATCAACTTTTTTCTGTTTAATCTTTTTTAATAACTGTTCGGCTTTGTCTTGACCCAAAATCTCTTTCAACTTTTCTCTTGAATTTATATCGTCCCAAGATTCAAAAAGCTTAATCACACTATCTTTAGTATCAGGACTTAGATCCTTAATCGCATCCTCTGTGATCTTCTTGTAACCCTTACGCAAATCCTTTGGCCTAAATACAGCTCCCATCATCTTACAATATGCATCTGTCAATATTAAACATATTTTGCAAACTATCTCGTAATACATTCAAGCTTGTGGCAATCCATGATTTTAAGAATTCAGGTTTTCTAGAATTACCGAGAAATGACAATTTTTCCCAGCCAATTTTGGATCTATTTGTCTTAGGTAATCATTTAATCATTTATCTGTAATTTTCTGACACCAATTTTATGAACTATGTAAAAAACATTAGCCATCTGAATGATATCTCCAGAGGCTATCTTGTTATGACTTCTTTTTCTTCTCAGTGTTATTCCAAATGGATTTTTCTCATCCTCAATAAATTTAAGCCAAATCTTACCTACATTAAGAATATTCTTAAATTCGCATTCCCAAACTAAATCATAGATAGTATCTAGTGCCTGTCTACTCAATTTATTCTTCCTTAAGATATAGGATTGAATATCAGGTTCCTTGCAGAAATATACTCTAACTTTCATGGATCCATGTCATTACATTCTAATGTCAAATAACCTCCGGATTAACGCTTTGCTTCTCAGGGATTGTATTTACTAGGACTGTTTTAGGTAAAGGACTTGCGTGATTTTCAATTTGGTTGAGCAAACCGATCTTTGCTACCGAATTGGAATTTAGAGCTTTTTATATTTAAATTAGATATTTTAATAAATTGAGCTGTGGCAAAATTTGTTGAATTGGATGAATGGGTAACTCTTAATGAATCAGACGGAAAGCCAAGTGACTGGAGCCGTAATTTTAATAAATAAATTCAATGTAAAGTATTATGAAGTGGAACAGTTTTTAAAAGCGTGGGAAGAAGATGCTACTAAGTTTAAAAACCAAACAGCTTTATTTCTGCACAGTTACATATAGGCATAGGTAAGAGCACTGTATTTATTAATTATGCGGTTTGGGAATCCTTGAAACATTTTAAGAATGCAGTTGACAATGTCATGGGTCCTGATCCGCAATCTCGACTGAGCAAGTATCCTAAAAGCTTGGTGATTTCTCCACATTTATTCAAAAAGGTTTCCGTTCCTGGGAATTGTGGTGACTAACACTAGTTTTGGATCATTTAATAATCTGGTAAAACTAATGCCGGATCATGGATAGCCATGACGCTATAGGTTCTAATATGAGGTAATGATATATTAATGGACTCATAAGCACTAATTTTTTTCTTAGTTGAAGTTATTCAATTATAGACTAAAAAGAATAAATTATTATAGATCCTTATTTTGAGTCACAGGATGTTAACGCCAATCTAAACTCTTCTGGACTCTTGTAAATTCCACTTTGCTCGTAGCCTATTATTTTATCTCTACATGCAGAATATTGTTTCACCTTACCATCTGTGTACGATAGGCCTGTGTACATCAATAATACAATTGCCATTGTTATTGCTACTGATATTAATAATATGGACGAGGTCTTTGGTTCTTTATGTTTTGATTTTGTAATTCCTTTAGTTCTTAAGAGTGGAATATCTAATATGACATTCATTTTGCTGTCTCCTTATCAATTCTATTAGAATTCATATGTTAGTTATGAAAATACAGTCACGTTAGGCTTAGTAAGGTTTCTTTTTTACAAATATCAAACTTTTGGTATTTTTAATGTTAGAAGTTTTGTATCTACTATTAACTATATCTCGTATGGTCGGGTCTACAATTTAATCATTCATCGGACCTATCTCTGATACGCTTCCAATCGCCCTTCTCATGACGTGCGCCTATTGAGCTTGCACTGCCAGTATAGTCACCCATTACTTCTAGAACATAGTCAATGTCGTTTAGTTTTTTAAGAATTTCCAGTGTCAAACGATGGGTTGAAACGTAGTGAGTACCGTTGTCGTATATGGAAGGAACAGTTCCAGTAGTTTGCAATATATGCTCCTTGGATTTTTCAGGATTTGTTCCTTCTTTCGTAAAAACTTCCACAGTATATATAGGTGCACTATCCTTCGGATTCATTACAAGTCGTATAATCAGATCATAGACAAAAGCAGGGTCTACTTTAGGAAACAAATCGCGATATGCCTCTCCCAATTGTTGAGTCCGCAGCTTGAGTTCGTCTAGCTTACTTGTCTGAGCTTTGCCTTCACTCATACTACGAACTTACCTCCTTGCCGCTTGCATTAGTCATAAGATTGAGAGCTAATCCTTAGATATAAACAGTTTTCTGAATTGTTGTCAATGTTGTAGGCGGACGTAGCATTCTTTCTCAAGATTTTAAAGTCTGAATTCGACGTTTAGAGCTCCGCTGTGATACTTTGCCGATTACAGCTTACAATCGATGTTATTATGGGACGGATATCATAGAAGAGATTCCTTCCCTATATGGACAGCTTACCAATTAATTCCTTGGATCTTAAATTGGCAGTTATTAGACCACAGGTACCCGTGACGCAAGCGATTCTAAACTAGGTTCTCATATAGAGAACGATTGCTAAGCTAAGCTTTAACTTTTTCCTTTTACCTGGACGAATTATTTAACCTATTGCACGATGAGACAGTTATCTATCTCTAAATTACTAATTATCGAAGACAAACAAGCGAATGACCAAGGTAAACCTTATA
>JAATVL010000122.1 GCA_014523525.1 Nitrososphaerales archaeon TH703
AGCTAATGCAACAGGAATGGCTATGAACGCCACAGCTAATGCAACAGGAATGGCTATGGAGAAAGCAAAGGATGTTCTCAGCACAGCTGCAAATGCTACGGCGAATGCTACGCAAATAGGGATTGAACAAGCAAAGAACATTATGGCGAATGTGACCAATAATGTGTCTAGCGCTACGTCAAATGCAACAGGAACGGCAATGAGTGAGGCAAATAAGATAATTACCGCAGCTTCAAACGCTTCAGCTAATGCGACAGGAACAACAATGACTCAACCAGAGAGTGTTGTTAGCACTCCTGCGAACGCCACAGCTAATGCGACAGGAACAGCTATGGACAAAGCAAATGAAGTTGTCAGCACAACTGCAAACACTACAGCTAACGCATCAGGAACAGCTATGGACAAAGCAAATGAAGTTGTCAGCACAACTGCAAATGCTACGGCGAATGCTACGCAAACAGGGATAGAACAATCAAAGAATGTTATGGCGAATGTGACCAATAATATGTCTAACGCTACGTCAAATACAACAGGAACGGCAATGAGTGAGGCAAATAAGATAATTACCGCAGCTTCAAACGCTTCAGCCAATGCGACAGGAACAACAATGACTCAACCAGAGAGTGTTGTAAGCCCTGCTGCGAACGCTTCAGCTAATGCGACAGGAGCAGCAAGCAATCAGACCGGCAATCCCATTTTGGACGCCTTAAAAAAGGCCTTTAGCGGATTAACGGGAAACAAGTAAATACTTGTCGCATCTGCGACGAGTCATATTTTTATTTTAGTTCGCTACTTTTTAGATTTTATTAAATTAAAGATACATGATTACAAATCGTTAATTATCGACCGCAAATATTCTGGAATTTCAGGTACTGTGCCTGTATGACTTTCATTGTTTTGAAGTGTGTCTTGTCCGATTCTACGAATCTTTTGTGTAGCTATTAGTGTATCAATTGCAGATTCTATTTCTTTGGGAGTAAAATATTCCTCTAGTTTTGTTTTGAGCATTTCTTCTGAATCATATTTATATACGCAATGTTGTATCAGAAGCAATCTCTCTTCAAATGTAAAATTAGACATACACAACTATTAGATCCAACCAAATAAAAGTCACTCTCTTATTTTATTCATATTTTCCTAATGCTCTCAAAAAGGTAACTATACACGTATTAATCTCTATTCTTATAGATTGTCATAAATGCGCCTAGTAATGAAGTTTGGGGGCACTGCCGTAGATTCCGGAAAAAAAATTGTACATATTACCAATTTGATCAAGTCTTATCATGATAAAGGTAACGAAATAATCGGGGTTTTCTCTGCAGTATCAGGGATCACTGATGAAATCTTAAACGTTTCCGGATATGTATTAAAACGTGATAAAAAAAAGATTAAGGATTTCATCAACAAGACCAGATCGATACATGTAGATATCATAAACGGTTCTATCAAAAATAAGACCTATAAAAACAAGGCTCTCCAGGTTGTGGATGTTCTCCTAAAAGAAATGGAGAACATATTGAACGGCCTTGTACTCTTAACAGAAGTAACTGAAAAAGCCTTGGATCATTTACTTTCTTTTGGTGAGCGGCTTCTTACTCCCATAATATCGTACTCTTTATTAGATAAGGGAATTGATTCAGTATACTTGACTGGTCAAGAAGTTGGGATATTAACTGATTCAAAATTTGGTCAGGCACGACCGCTGATAGACACAACTAAAATTCGCGTAAAGTATCACATAGATCCATTATTAAAAGAAAATAAGATTCCTGTTATTACTGGTTTTATTGGAGCTGATCAAAATGGAAATATAACCACATTGGGAAGAAGTGGTTCAGACTACACGGCCACAATTATTGCTGTATGCATTGATGCTGATGAGGTTTGGTTATGGACAGATGTAAACGGTCTAATGACTGCAGATCGACGTATTGTGAAAGAAGCAAAAGTTCTCAAAGAAGTATCATTTGCAGAGGCGATCGAATTGTCGCTATTTGGTGCCAAGTATATGCATCCTAGAGCTCTTGAACCAGTTATGGATACCAAGATTCCAATTAGAATAAGGAACGCCTTTAATCTATCAAATGAAGGGACAATAATATCAAAAAACCCCACCAAATCGTCACAAAAAATTGTGAAGGCAATAATCGCTATTCGCAATACTGCTCTGATTGACGTAAGTGGTGGAGGCATGGTTGGGGCACCTGGAACTGCAGCAAAAATTTTTGACGCCTTAGCAAGACAAAGCGTCAATATTATGATGATCTCTCAAAGCCCTTCAGAATCCAGCATCTCTATGGTTGTAAAGAAAGATGATTTGGACACTGCTATAACTACATTAGATTTGACGCTACTTGATAAGGTCATAAAGAATGTAAGAGTCAATGAGGATGTGGCTGTTATAGCAGTAGTAGGTTCTGGGATGAGGGGAATTAAGGGTATTGCGGCTAAAGTTTTTTCATCGGTCTCAAAAAAAAACATTAATGTAATCATGATTGCTCAAGGATCTTCTGAGCTAAATTTGGCCTTTGTTGTAAATAACAGTGATTGTGAAAAGGCAGTAAGATCTTTGCATGAAGCCTTTATTCTTACAAAAATTAACCAAGATTTCGCGTAATCATTCACACTATGCTCAATAACAATTATCAAGTTCTGTAATATTTGGATATGAAAGTTTGTGTAAACAATCAATATTAAAATATAATTAGAAACGAATAGATACAATTTGTATAAATTTGCTCATATTACTGACTGTCATCTAGGATCTTGGAGAAATCCTAAGCTTAGAGATCTGAATCTACAAGCATTTGAAAGAGCAATATTAATCTCTATAAAAGAACAAGTTGATTTCATCCTAATTACCGGAGATTTTTTCGATGTAAATATTCCTCAACTCGCACCAGTAAAGAAGGCTGTTGAAATTCTGAAACGTGCAAGAGACTCAGGTATTCCTATATACATGATATATGGTTCACACGACTTCAATACAGCAAATATTTCCATGATAGATATTTTGCACTCTGCAGAACTGTTTATCAAACCAACCGAATTTCAATTTAATAGCGATTCAGATTCAGTAATGCTGAAATTCTTTGTTGATAAGAAAACTGGGGCAAAGATAACTGGTATATCAGGGAGGAAGGTTGGACTGGATAAGGAGATTTACGAAAAGCTTGACAAAAAAAAGTTAGAAACCGAAGATGGATTCAAAATTTTTCTATTGCATAAAGGAATTCAAGAAATTCTTCCGTTAAATATGCAATTTAGGGATTCGCTACCAATCTCTCTTATTCCAAAAGGATTTGATTATTATGGTGGAGGTCATATTCACAAGAGAGTTGAAAAGAAAATTGATAATAGTGTAATTATCTATCCAGGGCCACTCTTTGGTTCGACCTTCCAAGATCTGGAGGAAACTGCAAAAGGAGAAAAAAGAGGTTTCTACATAATTTCATTTGATAAGCAAATTTTCGAATGTAAATTTATTGAGATAAAAGTGGCAGAGGTACTGTATAAGGAAATATTTTCGCAAAAGTGGAGTTCAGAAAAACTAAAAGATGAAATTACAAAAAACATATCTGAACTTGAAGTTAAGAATAAGATAGTCCTAATTAAGGTAAAAGGAAAGCTATTTGGGAAACGTTCGAATATTGATTTTGGGAAATTTAGCTTGGACATTTCAAAAAGAGGTGCCATATTGTCATTTATTAATATCAACAATCTGTCAACAGACGAGGCACGGTCAATAGTAGTGCAAAGCAACAACAAATTTGATATAGAAAGAGAAATTTTTCATGAAAGCATTAAGAATTTTCAAACAGAATCAACATTATCCATTAAGGTAAAAAATCAAATCAATTCAAAATTGACTGGCAAACCTGGAGAGAATATTTCGATTTCTCTACTAGATATTCTTCGAAATGAAAAACTAGAGAATGAAAATACAAGTACATATGACGACAGGATTATCTCCTGTGCAAAATCTGTTTTTGAGGAAGGTTATTTTTATGATAATTAAAAAAATCGAAATTACCAACATTAGAAGCTACAAGGAAAAGACAATCATTGAACTTCCTGTGGGAACGATACTATTTCAAGGCGATATAGGTTCAGGGAAATCTACGATCCTTTCTGCAATTGAATTTGCTTTGTTTGGATTAGGCGATGTTGATGCAAATAACTTACTTCGAATTGGTGAGAGTAAAGGTCCTGTACTCTTAGAATTTGAAAGAAGTGGAAAGACTTATTACGTCTTAAGAACTCTTTTAAGGAAAGGAAATAAAATTTTTCAAGAAGAAGGGTTTTTGTATGAAAATGGAGTCAAGAATTCATATTCTGTTGGCGAATTAAAATCCAGAATTTTAGATATAATTGGAATAAATGAAAGAACGCAGACAAAAACAACTTCAACAATCTATCGTTTTGCAATATACACTCCTCAAGAGATGATGAAAAATGTATTGACATCCAACAACGAAAAAAGAGTTGAGATACTGAGAAGAGCATTTGGTATTGAAGAATATAGTACGGCCAAAAAAAATGCTGAAAAACTTTCTTCATGGATACGAACCGTAACTCGAATAAAGAAATCTATGGTAAATGATCTAAGTATGCACAAAGTTGATCTACAAAAAATAAAAGATACTTCGGAATCATTGAGAGAAGAAATTGAATATTTTAAGGATGGTGTGGAGCATCTAAATAATCTAATCCAAATAATCTTGAAAGATATGCTGGAAATGAGGAAAAAGAAGGAGAGAATGCTACAAGCAGAATCGTCCATTTTACATCTCCAATCGACAATTGATAAGAATCTACAACTTAAAGAAAAAATAAATTTAGAACTTGGTCGAATGAATCAAGAATTATATGAAATTTCCCAGAGTGAAAAAATCATAGGTGATCTCACTCCGAAGTATCAGGAATACATCGAAAAAAAGAGGGATCTAGTAGATGTTACCGACAAAGCTCAACAATATAATAAGCTGTTACTTGCTAAGATAACATTGGAAAGTAACATTAACAATGAGCGTGACATGCTTAACTCAAATATCCAGAGGTTAGATTTGGAGATAGCAGATCTTACGTCGGAGCGAGCAAGATGTAATGATGAAGTAAAGAATTTAGATGAGCTGAAAAAAGAGGAAATTGTATTAAAAAATATCATTACTGAT
>JAATVL010000123.1 GCA_014523525.1 Nitrososphaerales archaeon TH703
TCGCATAATGGACATATGACGACATAAATTGGTAAAGACCAACAACATCACCCTCATTCCTTAGAAACCAATAAAAATGTGATTTTGCAGAACCTGTCAATTTTGTGTCAAACTTTTTCTAAAGAATAACGTCTAAGCTAGAGTAAAAAAAGAGAGGTATTTGCTGACATCAAATTAGAAGTTAATCCTTCCTGTAATTCTGAGCATCTTCCTTGGTTATTGAAAACCAGACTTTGTCTCCATCAAAGCGTTCGACTAGCTTTTTTGGGAGATAAAATTTGTCCTTATCGACAACCCCTTTTTTAGTAACGACTATTTCGGGTTCCACCTCATGTACTTCACCTAAATCATAGTCATTTATACCTCGTGCTTCTTTTTTTATGATGTCGTCCCAGTTTGTTATATTGCTCATGAGATCTATTATACAACATTTAATATAAGCATTCAATAGTCCATTACGAAAGCGTGTTGGTATTGGACTTGACTGTTACCTTGGAGCGACCGCTAGATTAATGTAAATTGTCCGGTAAATAAAATTAGGTATGCCTTATGGCTGTAATAACCATTAACACAATCCAAATAACTAAGACAATTATTCCAATAATGATCAGAATGTTCCCAATAGTTCCAGCCGGATATGGAATAGGAGCATAAAAAAAGACCGCCCCTATTACTATGAGAACTATCGCTAAAATTAGTAAATTCTGATGGGAAATTCCAGTCACACTAAATCATAAAGCAAACAAAGTTTATAACCATACTAATCTCTAAAGATATCCTTAAAGTGCATACCTTTTTCAAATACAAGTAATAAATAAACTGCTTTCAGAATTACTACATAATCATAAGGAAAGGAGAAATAAAAGATCTAATGGATATAGTTTAAAGTACTGTTATGTTCGATGCAAGGAACATGTGACCGATGTGGTACAAAGAACGTTGAATTACAGAAAAAATACCTAGAGGATCGAGTCAAATATGTATGCAATAATTGTGCATAAACGAAAACATAGAAATCCCTTTTCTCATTTTATTTAAAGGATAAATGATAATACATTAATTGAACTAGTGAGACGTTGGCTGTCTCTTATTCCCACTCAGTCAAGCGTGGTTACATAAGGTTCAATTAATCATTATAAACAATGATGTACATCTGTTAACATCGCAAATAAAGAAATGACATAATTATTAATGTTTATTTAGTCTGGTCTTTTGCGGTTTTTGAAATAATTTATTTGTTTTATGACTTCGGTTCGGAGTTCTCCCAGTTTTATTGGTTTCTGTAGGAAACCATTAATTAGCCCGTTTTTAATATATTCTTCAAATATGTTGTCATTCGCCTCAAAGGCGGTCATAAGTAACGTTCTTACTAAGGGATTCACTCTTTTTATTTTATAAATTAAATCAATACCATTGATTCCAGGCATTCTCAAATCTGAGATTATGAGTACATATGCGCTATTGTTAATCCTAAAATGTTCAAATGCTGCCATGGGATCGGTAAACGTGAATATTGACACTGTCTTGATATTATTTAGGGCTTCACGAAACAAGTTAACAATGTCTATTTCATCGTCTATAATGGCCACTAGCCATTTACTAACCACTTAAAACGAACAACCTTCCATCAATCCTTTGATACCTGAAACTGGTTATCTATTATATAGATATACATCTTAATAAATAATAAAAACCATTTGCAGTATCGTATTCAAGACCTTTTGTTTTCCTTAAGAGGTTCATCTTGTTTAAGTTAGACATTCTTAATCAGGCAGGAACGATTTCTGAGAAGATTTTAGGTCCGATATTACATGCTATTTCTTCAGGGATAGAATAATTTTTCGTAGTAAATTTGAATTTTCTATTTAACCTTTGTTGCAAAACACAGTCCGCAAAGATACAAAGTGATTATAATAGTGCCAAAAGACTATCTTTCGGCAATTCGAAAATTAAATTATTGTTTAATTTCGGGCTTGTACCAATAAATTATATTTTTATTTTTACACGAAATACATTCTTTCTTCATTTCGACAAAATCACCCGGTGGATCATCAAGTTTTGCACGAGGTTCGGTGTAAACACCATCCGGTGGAATGACCTCATAATTGGAGCCGCATTTGAGACAACCTAGAGTTTTTTGAAACATGAATTATTTGATATCACAAAAAATTTATTTCTGTGTTAATTTTTTTTCTTAGAATAGAAAATAAAGTAATCTGATTGATTTCTTTGCTGTATGTCATCTAAGGATATCATATACATAAGAGAATTTGATAAGTTTGACAGTGTGGGAAATACCATCTGTAGAAATACTGGATGTCAAAATTTAATTAAATATCCATTTAGGAAGTATTGTTCAAAAGAATGTAATAAACAGTTTGAGAAATGGTATTACCACAATTTTTACTGGGACAGGGTGCGTTCTGATATATTTAAACGAGATAACTTCACATGTCAAATATGCAAAAAAAAATATCCTTATACATTTAGAAGAAAGTTTGCACGATCTCGTTCACTGGAATGCGATCACATAGTTCCAAGGTCGCTTTATAAAAAATTGGGATACAGATTTGATTCACTTGAAAATAAGGTTAAAACAATAACCGAATTCCTTCATAATCATGATAATTTGAGAACTCTTTGTAAAGAGTGTCATAAAAGGGTAACAAAACAATATTTATGCGGTAATGTGAAGTGTATTTAATAAATTATAAAAGTTATGATAATTTCGAAGTTATTCTTATAAAAAAATTTTAGTCGTCTCCATCTACTTTTTCTTCTATCTTTTTCTTTTCAATTACGTTACCATTTAATTAATTATTTTATTTACGAAAAATTCCTTCCATAATAATATCCTTCAACGGCTTGCGGTCACTGAGTTTTTCCTTATCTTGAAGCTCGGCTGGAAGATTTTCTTTTGGTCCCTTTTTCCCAATTGCAATCATTGCCATTACTTCAAAATCGACAGGAATTCCTAAATCTACTCTTGCCTTTTCATAATCAAAACCTTGCATACCATGTGCAACAATACCTCTAGAGGAGGCTTCCAATGCCAGATTCTCCCAGGCCGACCCAGCATCAAATTGATGTGTCCTTGCCGGTTTTTCGTTATATTCAAAGTTTTTTCTAGATATTACCACTACTAGTAACGCAGCATTTTTTGCCCAAAGCTTATTTGCGTCAACTAATAAATTAAACAATCGATCCCAGTGTCCTGTATTTCTTTTAGCGTAAATAAACCTCCAAGGTTGATTGTTAAAAGATGAGGGAGCCCATCTAGCAGCTTCAAAAAGTGACATAATGTCGTGCTCATCAAGCTCTTCTCCAGTCATAGACCTAGGCGACCATCTATTAAAAATGAGAGGATTAATTGGATATCCTGGTTTCCTTATTGTCTGACTTTCTGATCCATGCATTTGATCTATATAATCACCAAAGTATTATTGATTTTTTCTTCAACACTCGGTTAAATAACAAATATTTCTCAATATTAAAGTGTCCATCATCCTTTATTAGAGATGAATATCTAATTGATTTTACAGCCATTTTAATGGGGTAAACTTGACTGCGAATTCATGATCTCATTCAATGTCATTGTTCAATTTTATAAATAATAGAGAATAATAACTAAAGACATTGCGAGAATCTATATTGAAGCTACAAGCCTTCCTAGACCGCGGTTGTAAGATAGAAAAAGTATATCCTAGTGTTCTTGGTTCAGATGCAGAGATTAACATAGTAACAGTTGAGGTAAAATGTTCTGATGGGCAAATTCATAAAATCAGGGCTTATAGGGAGGAAGCTAGCGATTTAAGGGAATTTATACGAACAAAAATTTCAAATACTAGTTAAATAATATCCAGCAAGATATCAAATCAGGACTTTTGCTTGCATCTCATCTCATACGTTTTTATATTTAAAAAACGAATTATTAAGGGAAATGCCAAAAGGTCAATTAATATCACGCCTTGATTTCTTAAAATTGGTCGGAACTGCTGGGACAGCGTTTATGTTATTCCCATTGGTACTATTTGGCAAGGCATTGGGAACTGGCGTTCCTACAACTAGTAAACCTGTAATATCTAAGCGAGTTAACATGGTAGGACCTGATGGTGTGGTTTTTTTATATCCTACTAAACCAAAAGGTTTCGTTTGGTATATGAATCATGAACAGCCGTTTGATTCGCATTTTGAAATAGGGGGCGGTTCTACATATCGTAAACTAGTAAGAAATAAAGACGGTTCATGGACAACCGACGACAACAAGAGAGTCAAGTTTAACTTGAATGTTGATCCTAATTATAAAGACGCGATAGGTGGTTGCAAGATGAGCTTTAAGGATTCTATCGCTCGTGGCTACACATATGATAAAAGCGACCTTGATAACGTTGAGTTGACAGGTTTCTTTAATGTCCATAACCCTACAGAACATGATGGTATCTACCTTAGAGGTCCGTGTAATCATCACGATAAAAGTAACCATCTCTGTTGTGAGGAATTTAGCTACGATTGCGAAACAGACTGCAATAGTTTACACGAGCCTTCCAAAGTAAAACACACAAAGCAAAGTCCAAATAAGTATTATGACGATCCTGCAGGAGTTAAAACCATAATTCCTCATGTTGTTTTAGCAGATCATGGTTGGTTTGGTATCAAGTATGTTCACATGATTCTATCTCATGATATCAATGACCCAAAAGTCAAGTTGGAGCAATGGATGAATTTCAATGGTGATGGCAAGACTTGGATCAAGGTAAATGAGGTTATTGATACTAGATCCTATAAGTGGGGACCAAAAGCCATATGTGAAGGACAAGATTATGAGGTTGGAGCCTGGGGAGCACCTCGTATGGTTTACAAATGGTATCGTGGAGATGTTGATTTCAAATGGTTTTCATGCAGGCAAATTGAACCTAATTTATTGACGCTAATTTAATCCATACTTAATTCGAATTGCCAGACAGTGAACTAAACCATAAATACAAAAGCCAGATTTTGTTGGGGAATTTCCCATTGCTAAATATACAGTTAGAGTGAGTTAAATAAGTCAAGAAGGTCTATTACTACGACCAACAAATAATTCACAGTCAAAATAATTATCTGTACAGCTAAATTCATTACCAATTTAGTAGCGATAATAAATTCAAAACATCTTTTACCATTTTACCATTTGAAATTTGACCTTCCTTAACTAGAGCAAAATATGAGATATAGTAGAATAGGGCCGACCTCATAAAACATGAAGGCCTAAAGTAACAGGAGAAGACATGAATAAAACGCTTACAGTACTTACGAAACTAAATAAATCTGGCTAAGAACAATTTATTGTAAAGATGCACGAACACAAATTAACTTCATCACACTTTTTTATGAACTATTCTTTTTTGCTTACATTATGTTCGATCCAGTTAGTCTCATGCTCCCTTTTTTTAATATACGTCTCCCCTACTTCGGTACTGCAGGTAGCTATAGCACAACAACAATCTTCCTTGGAATCATCCCAAGCTATGATAAAAGGACTTCTTTCTGAAGCCAGCCATACGTTAGAGAGCGGTAATTCCAACAAAACTGTAGAGAACCTATTAATGGTTCAGCGGTTGGTAGCGCAAACTAATGATAATTCTACCTCAAATCAGGACTCTATGTTACTTATACGTGAAACCGTAGGTGCAATACTAAGTGGGAGATCGGATATAGCAAAAGCCAATTTAAATTTGATAAATAAACAACTAA
>JAATVL010000124.1 GCA_014523525.1 Nitrososphaerales archaeon TH703
CTTCTTAATAATACCTTAAATGAAGGCTATAACCCGGATTACTTTGTTACCTACATAGAGACTAAATACCTTGGGTCCTGAACCCTAGCATACTTTGATTAAAGCTATATTCTAACTCTTTTTATACTATTTTTTATGATTTCTTTGCTAGAAATGGAGTACTTCGCAGATAAGTTTAAAGCTTAGCCTTGCACAATACAGGCGAGTCTATTTATCGAACTGCTAGCGTTACTAGAACCATTGAACCCGATATAATGTTTATAACATTTTATTAATAATTATATAAATACTAGAAACTAATAACGTGAACATTATTACTAATTGAATATACAGCCTGCCATATTTCGAAAGCCAATTTAGTATTTGTTTTTGTTGTTGCTAATTCATAGTAGATGAATACTAATTGATGATATACATAACTCGCCAATATACTTGGTTGCTATCACCCTTTTGCTTTTCCGGTTTTGGAAATGTTTTTCAGAGTAAAGTTGATCTTATTTCTTGTCTTCTCCTAACCTGTTGAGTACGTCTTTAGCAAATAATCTAATCAAAATTCTGGGCTATCTCCTTAAAAAATATCTCCATTTGTTGTAGGTAGTTATTTACTGGCCAGAAATGGATACGTTTTACTCCTGATTCGTAAAGGAGAGAAATCTTCTTAAGGCACTGATCGGAAGATCCAAACAGGAGTAAATTATTCAGTTCATCAGCGGACCTTCCTAGAGATGGTGACAGTACATTTTTTACCATCCTCTGCACCTTTTCTTTATCATTATCTATATATCCAAACATTGTCATGAGAGAATTTTCAAATGACTCCACATCCTTATTCATCTCTCTTCTATAATTCAGAAGTAGCATCCATTTCTCTCTGAATTTGTCCGGTGTAATGTTATAAGCTGAAGCCATCCAACCGTCCCCGTATTTTGCTACCCTCCTTAGGCCTTGTTCTGATCCCCAACTTGCTATCATGATAGGAGGACGAGGTTTTTGATATGGTTTAGGTTCAATACATACGCCCTTCAATCTATAGTATTTACCATCATAATCTAGAAATGGTGATTCAGACTCACCTTTTTCATTCCAAAGTGCGTGAATAACCTCTAAGGCCTCAGAAAACCTCTTCCATCGGTCCTCAAATGGAACTCCACAAGCATCATAGTCTCCTTTAGATGACCCTGGACCCAAGCCTACAAATAATCTGCCTGCAGATAAGATGTCTATTGATGATAAAGCTTTAGCGCAGATAACTGGATTCCTTATAACTATGTTTAGTATAGATGTACCAATTTTTATTCTATTGGTAACAGCAGCAAT
Source organism: Nitrososphaerales archaeon TH703 (assembly GCA_014523525.1). GTDB lineage: Archaea > Thermoproteota > Nitrososphaeria > Nitrososphaerales > Nitrososphaeraceae > TA-21. The sequence goes on from JAATVL010000124.1 coordinate 1,318, forward strand.
TGCCGATAGGGAACTTAATGCATCAATCCAACCCGTTCTGAAAACAATATGATCATTAACACTCAATGAGTCGTATCCTAACTCTTCCGCCTTTTGTGCAAATGAGATTATCTGCTCTCTTGAAGCAGTTTCCCCTCGAACAAATCCCATTACAGGTAAATGTATTCCGAAACTGATCAATTTCATTAAAACTCTTAATGTAATTGATACATATAGTTGTAGATTATTAATGGAAATAGTCTTGTACCAATATTTATGTGAATTGCCTTATAGCATATATTATTCATCCAATAATCTGTTAAGCAATATTTGATTAACTTTTGCTCTGTTTTCCAGATCAAGATTGATTATTAGTCTAGATTTCTTTTTGAACTGCTCGATTAAGGGATGTTGTAACCTGTGATGTACAACAACTATTACTTTCTTGTCAACAACAAGTAAATTCTTTACCGAGTCTGTGAACTCTCTTGATTTGAGTTCCATAGGACCGATTTCATCACAAATAATGACGTCACAATTCTTTATCGCACGACACAGTCTTTCAGCCGCAAAGCGGCAGCCCGCAAGGTCAACGAAATATTTCCCAATCTTAGGACCATTTCCAGTAATAGATGCCAGGACTCCTGTATCATTAGTATTAAGATCAATGAACTCGAATCCTACCCTAATATTATTAGTTCTGAGCTCTCTGGAAACTATACCTCCCACATTAAGGCCTCTATCTTTTAATGCTCTGGCTGCACGTATTACAGCCGTCGACTTCCCCACACCTGGAGCTCCAGTTAGGATTGTAATTGTCATTATTCTTCATTGAACAAAGCTATTCAAGTTATTATTACATTAGAATGATAAGAGGTGGAACAGCTTCGTAGCCAACTCTGTCTCTAGCCCCTATTCTATTGCCAAACACTTGATTACCAGTTCGCTACGCTAATAATAGATTACATACACTATTGTATTGCATCCCACCGGAACCAATTAAGATAACGTTCATAACAGCGATTTTTTAATCATATTAAAAAATTCTTTATCCGACAATTTCTTCTTCTGTTCTATCCACTGCTCAACATCTTTTCCAGCCAGATATCTCAAATTTGGATTCTTAGTTGTTACTGCTTCCAAGACTATATTTGCTACGAGTTCTGATGAAGAGGCATTTCGCCTCATCTCCTCTATTCTTCCAGCCATTATTTCCATCATTTTTGAGTATTCCGACTCTGGCGCTTGCGATCTCTTTGATATTACGTTAGAAAAGTTAGTTCTAACAAATCCCGGTTCCACCAATGCAACTTTTATGCCAAAAGGCTCAAGTTCATACGAGATAGACTCACTCAGACCTTCTAACGCAAATTTGGTACTAACATATGCAGATCCACCGGGGTAGCCAAATCTACCTGCACCTGAACTTATATTTACTATTATTCCAGATTTTTGTTCCTTCATTATAGGAATGACAGCTTGGGTTACTCTTATAACTCCAAAGAAGTTGGTCTCATACTGTTGCTTGATCTCATCCATACCAAGCTCTTCAAATGCTCCTACCAATCCATAGCCAGCATTATTAACTAATACATCTATCCTTCCTGATTCGGATAGAATTGATTGGATGGCTTCCCTTACTGATTTATCACTAGTAACATCAAGCTGAATAATTTTAATTGGCAAGTTTTCTCCACTCTGAACCGTTGTCATTTTTGTTCCTCTTTCTGGATTACGCATTGTTGCATACGTATGAAAATTATTCCTAGCTAGGACTAGAGATGTTTCGAAACCTATGCCACTCGAGCTACCTGTAACAACTGCAACCTTATAATTTACATCCATTTGACTAGTTTTGACTCAGTTCAGACTGATAAAGTTTAACTTAGTTCATGATGATAGGCATATCTTGATCATTAGCTAAATTATCAGGCTTAATACAGATTAGTCTATTTTGTAATATCTATAAGAAACACTTTCAACTCATATAAAATTGAATCATCGTACCTATCCACGATCTGCTAGACTACCATGAGCGTTCAAAGACGTCATAGAAGCCGCTTCAATGAGCTTGTTAGCCTTCTCGATTGAGGTCTCATTATCGTCAAGTGCCACGTTTGATGGCTGTTTGGATACGATGCTAGTGGTATTTTTAGTTGTGTTCGTTAATGTTGGGTCAGCATTCAGTGATTCAAATAAAGCTGCATCAATGATCTTATTTGCCAACTCGATTGACGTTGCGTTATCGTGAAGTGCTACGTTTGATGGCTGTTTGGATACGATGCTAGTGGTATTTTTAGGTGTGTCCGCTAACACTTCTATTACAGTGGGATTTCGAATTGCTTTTACCATAGTTGGCGCTGTCGCTTTAATTGTAGCATTTGGAATTGCTTTTACCATAGTCATTTTTGCTGTTGGAAATTCTTTTAGGTCCAGGTCTTTGCTCGTTTCGTCGAATCTAAGATTTCTCATAGTCAACACCCGAAAATTATTATCGTGCAAATACTTCATCTCTTTCTCAAACAAATCTACATCAGTGTTGTAATCTACCACACCGCTGTCGCCTGCTCTGTGATATATTATTATAGGTATTGCATTGATAACTCCATCTTTATTATATTTGCTTTGACTGCTCACGACTTTTACGAATCTATCAAATAATTCTTCGTCACTATATGAATTTACTAATCTCGACATGTCGTGACTCCAGCCTCTAATGGAGTACCTGTTAGTATAAGTAAGACCTCCTTTTTTGCTGGTTTGTAGACAGTCGTCTTGATTTGATTGTTCTTTCAACCCGTCACACCGTAAAAATGTAATGGGACTGCTGGCAGTCCTAGCCAAATCATAGTATTTTGCTATTATATTGATGACATTCTTATCACTAGAACCCTCATTAAAGGGGTAAGCAAAACTTGTCGCATTTATTCCATGATCTTCAAAACATTTTTTCGATTGGGCTACCTCAAATGACACACCTTTCTTTGATAATTTCTCAAGATGCGCATGATTCATACTATGAGATCCGATATCATGTCCTTCTTTGTATAATGCTTCTATATCTTTCCAACTCATGTATCCTTTTTTATTGTCCAGATAATTACATACAGCATAGAATGTAGCTTTGAATCCATACTTGTCAAGTATTGGTTTGGCCTGGGTATATTGACTCTTACGACCGTCATCAAAATTTAAAATAACTACCTTGTCGCCTGTTACACTTTCGGACCCAGGTTGTGCATGTATTTCATTAAAGTCAAATTGTTGAATGCAAAGAGGTAACAGAAGGATAACTAAGGTTGATAGCACACAGACATATGCTCGGACAAAATTTATTTTCTGATTGTCTGTCAATAATCAGTCATTCAAGAAACCTTGAGGGATTATATATAGGTAAGCTTTATAAAGTGCGAAACAAGCCATCAACTGACTGGATATCAATATGTTTTCGGAATAATTCTATCCTACCGAACCCGAATACTATTGATACTATTGATACTAAAAGTGGGAGCTTATCCAACAAGGTAACCGGTTAAGAATAGTCGCAAATTTTAGTGATTCTAAATATAGTGTCAAATTTGGTTCACAAATCAATCATGCTATGGTCCCAGAGACTTGTTTATGCAATTCCTATTTTTTTGGGTAATTAATTGTTATCAGAACAAAAGCTAAATACAAGTTACTATGACCCTACTACACGCAAGGCACAATAGCGACTTGCCCGCCATAAATTTGTGATCTAATGTAGTATGCGCATTGTGTAGGGATTATTCTCCAGTTTGATTAGCTCCTAAATGTTGAATAGCACTTCCATGTACAGTAACGGTCACGGAATATCCTCCTCGATCAAAATTCAGTGTTTCGTTGGATGTATTAACTAACACAATATCCGTAATACCTTTGGGCAACAAAGTGTGATACAGACAAGAATTTCCTTCATCAGACAAATCTAATCTTCTGCCATTAAGGGTACCGTTATTGATTTCTTTACCTACTTCCAATGACTTTAGATTAGGAGCAATTCCTGTTGCTATAGTTACTTTTGGACTCCCATCTTGATTACAGGGAATTTTCATTGCGATATGACTGTGTCCCTCTACACTCGTAGCAAAGGGAGTAAGATCCATCAATAAAATGTAATCTCCGTTAACCAAATCTCCTGTCAACGGAATATGTTGTGAAATAACAAGATTATCTAAGATATGTTTCGCATGTTGTTGCATTGTCATATTGTTCATTGGAGTCGACAAAGGCTGCGCATTTAGGCTGGCTATACTAGGAATCCCAAGTATAGCTAAAATCGCAAATATCAAAATAAAATGCATCGTATTAGATTTACTCTCCACTGCTTTATGATTGCAGATTCTGCATTATTTAAATTTAAAATTGGACAAATCCCTTTTCGAGTTGCAAAATAGCGTCAATTCTGTCCCTCATTCTACCGAACCCGTTATGTATTCGGGTTCATATTCTAGTATATTGAATTCCGGAGCTCAACAATTACGGATTCATTATAGTAATGCTTAAAGCTAAGATATTATTACCATTAATGCGAGTTCATTCATTGAACTACTATAGTTACTAGAACCACCGAACCCGAAAAATTTATATCTTTTCAATATAATTCTTGTAAATATCATAATATAATATAATGTAAAGTTTGTTACTAATTAAATATAGTCTCTCCTATTGAATAGTAAACCATGGTGACCACTAGATAAGTGATCAGAGATCCATCTTATTCTGTTATTCCTTTGTTTGCAATTTCGGTTCATTCATTAAGATATTTTTGATGAATTCCTTAAGCTGAACGAGAGTTTGTTCGAAATATGGAATGACGTCCAAAGAAGCTTCTGCCGAAAGTAATGAGCCATTCAATGAATAATTTCTTAAATCCTTTATCTTCCAGTACCAGTTGCCTTCCTGATTTGCCCTTTGTAATTCCCTTGCCAATTCTATTCCCTTACTCTCCGCTGACAGCGCGCTAATCACCTTATTTAATTCGATTCTATCACTGGGAATGCCGGATAATTGAAATTTATCAATTATTCTAAATAGTAGACAATCAAAGGTTCCAATCATTTGTGAAATCAATGAATCTATTTCCATCTCAGCACCTACTCGTGCATCCTTTGATAAGAGATCGCCGTGTTGGGATTTAATATTTTTTATATTCTTCAAATGTTCTTCGCACGCAAACATTTTGAAGATTATTCTATCTGACTGCAGAAAAGGTAGATCATGGCTGGTCATCAGCTATCTCTAAAATACTTCTGCTACTTATGAGTTTCTTGATGTGCATAGGTTCTCAAATTTAGATACCACCTCATTTCCATTTATTAGATAATTTAGGTGTGATAGAAATCATAAAATTAATAAGAATGGAGAACAAGATAATTCGTACGGTCTAAGAAAGCAGACATGCTAAACTAATAAAAATTATAAATAGCAATCAGCAGAACCCGAGTACATGCAGGGAACTAATCCGATGGACGCCGAATAAAATTTA
>JAATVL010000125.1 GCA_014523525.1 Nitrososphaerales archaeon TH703
AGAGAGAGCAGCATTGCAACACGCCCGAAATTATTTCTCAGAAACCTCGAGTCAGTTGACACTAGATAGGAGCTTCCAGCAATAATAACACATATTGTAAGTTCATTTTTAATGTTAGCCTGAATGTTTCTGTTACTTTATTAGTATCGTCTAGTATTTCCTGGTAATTAACCAATTAATTAACTTGTGCTGCACAAAAACTAAACTCATCAGTACGGATTCAGTTGAAAAATACTCTCCCTTTGAATTGATTGAATTGATATATTGGTAACATTCATCCAACATCTGTAAAAAAAGTACTCTATCTTCCTCACGTAGGCAATCTGCAAATCCTTTCCACGATTCAATTTCTTGTGCTAATATATCTTCATTTGGAAACAATGTCATGTCTTATTATCTGCCTGATTGATTCTGTTTCTTTGATACAATATTATTGCAATTTTTTTTCATCAATCCCATTAACTGTTTATAGTGATGCAGGATAATTGCCATTATAATGCTGTGTATGATAATTGGTCTTGCGGAATTAGAACAGGCGCTATTATATTGACGTGAAACTGAAAACATTTCATCAAATTTTTTTCTATCATCCTTATCTAGATAGGAACGAAAGCTGCGCCACTTTAATTCTTCTGCCATACAAGCTAATCTGAAAGACGGTATCGTTCTACCCATTTAAGAACTCATCTCCTTACGACAGTCAATACATCTTCAAAAGATAACGACAAATATTTCTTGACAGTAACATAGTCAACATCCTGTTTTTCCTGTATGAGCACTTTAAATTTGTCATTTGTCTTGTTCATATCAACCTTAACGTGTTTGTTAAACATGGAAAGGATCTTGTTTCTTACGCCAAGTACGCCAGGTGATAATTTGTCGTTATTGAGTGAAATCGAAGTTATCAATAAAACTTTGTATTTGGAAGGTACTTCTTTAAGTAGGTCTGCGATTTCTCTTAACAGAGATTCTGCGTCTCTAATATTTATCTCCGGTTCTTGAGCGAACATCGCAAGTAAATCGGGTATTATTACCACGTTGGTCTTTTGTTCATGAATGGTTTTGGACAATTCATATTTTAAAAAATGTGTAAGCTGGTAGACAGTAAATACTCTTGAAATCATTATTTGCCTCAAAGTCTCTTTGATATCCAGCCCATATTGTTTCATAAAATCTACAAACTGATATACGTCAGTACAATTGCCAGCATCCAGAATAAACACATTTGAGTTCCTGCCAAAGCCGCCATGCCTCTTTGGCATTAATGCATGAACTCCTACTTTTGTCAATATCAGATTTATCATCCTTGAATCACCTACAAGGCAGACTGCGTCTCCAAGAAGTAGTTCTACGGTTTTATTACATGTACCGTTAATTGTAAATGAAAGCCGATTAAGATAATCATAAGCTGTTTTTAGCTTCAACGGCTCTTGTTGGATTGACATTGTTCTATTTGGTTTTTCTGCAATAAGGTTTGACATGGAGCTTAGTTCTATCTTATTGAGCTCTATTTAATGGAGAAGCTACTTTCAGAGAGGGAGGGCACAATTATGGAATTGTGACAAAGCAAAACAGGGTATGGAATTTAAACTCAAACTCCTTACGAATGAATTTATTCCACGCTGACCATGAATAAGCTATTGCAGCTTTTCATCGGATGCTCGGGTTGGAGCTATACTTCTTGGCAGGGGCCATTCTACCCAGCCAACCTGGACAATAAGCTATGGTTACCATACTATTCTCAAGTTTTCAATTACGTAGAAGTTGACTCTACATTTTATAGAATTCCAAATCAATTTATGGTCAAAAACTGGGCTAGAAGAACTCCAGAAGATTTTAGGTTTACTGCCAAGTTTCCCAAAGTAATAACACATGATAAAAAATTCAAAAATGTAGAAAAAGAGCTATCATTATTCTATGATGCAATGAAACCTTTGAAGGACAAGCTACTTGCCTTGTTAATACAATTCCCACCCTATGTAAAAATTACAGAAGGATTGGAAGCATTAAAACAATATGATTTCTTCTTTGATGATAGTTTCAGATATGCAGTGGAAGTGAGACATCCATCGTGGTTTTCAGATTTAGCCTACAATTTCTTTTCAAACAATAATATTTGTATGGTGTGGAATCAATTGGAGAAAATACAATCTCCCCCTATAGTAACAACTGACTTTGTCTATCTTAGATTGATTGGAGATAGAAGTATTAAAGAAGAAAACTTTGGAAAGATACAGAAGGATAGAGAACAGGAGATGACATATTGGTCTGACAAATTCAGAACAGTTCAGCAAGATGAAAAAGATGTCAAGATAGGTATTTTAGCTGCCAACAATCATTATGCCGGATTTGGAGCTGCAACCGCTAATATGTTTAGGATGATGAACAAACTTCCCTCCGTAGAATGGGGCATAAGCAAGGATATAGATTATAATACAGAATTGGAGCTTTCTAACGGAAAGACTGGTTACCGTAAGGCTAAACAAAAGAGTTTATTAGACTATCCAAGCAGCTAGCAAATTGTTTCATTCTGTGAATCCATTACAGGTACACTTTAAACAATAGCTCTGTCCATGCTTGTCAGAAATATGAAATTCTCTAGTATGATGACATTGAAGACATTTATGATTTGAATCCACTTATATTATCTTTATCTACTATTGCCTTATGATTCATTCGAAATACCATATTTTTCATTATGGACAAGAACATTTAGAGGTATGCGGTCCTTTCTCTTACCTGTCAATTTTTTTATGGGATAACCAAAACCAATTACAGCAGAGACATTCAATTCCCGTGGAATTCCAAAATCCTTCCTGAATTCATCTTCCTCAATTCCTGTAAATATTCCCGAACCTACTGCATAATTCCATGCTGCCAGCTGCATGTTCTGTAGAACCCTCCCTGCATCGATCAAATGAAAATGATATTTTGGATTTGTCAGAATTATTATTGCAAAATTACAATTTGCAACCCAATTTCCACTAGTGCTGTCCTCTGCAAGTTTCTTTAAATTATCTTTATTTTCGATTAGTATAAAACGCCAATGTTGAGTGTTAAGGCCCGTTCCTGTAAATCTCGCAGCTTCCAGCACCTTTAATTTTATTTCACGTGGAACTTCTTTTGGGCTGAATTCTCTTATATCAAGTTTAGTCGCTATGCATTCAAATGCGTCCATACATACTTATCTCCATTAACGTATTAAAGATTTAAAGTTCTTATATTGAAACCATTTTGAAATAATAAATTAAAACAGTTTAATTTATTTCCCAAAAATGATGATTAAGTAAATTTTGAATCACCTTCCTACTCCATGTTTAATTATAATAGCACGCCTCAAGTAACTCGAAGTATTATTATTCTAAAAATGAATATCTACACACTTCCCAATATGAAGGCAAGTGAGAATCCTACCATTATACCAAGGCCTACAATACTCGCTCCTCCTTGCTCGTAAGCTTGAGGAATCATGGATTCTCCTAGCATGACTAGAATCGCACCTGCAGCAAATGACAAAGCTAT
>JAATVL010000126.1 GCA_014523525.1 Nitrososphaerales archaeon TH703
TCTTACAACATTTTCTTTTGTAACAATTGTGATTGTAATGGGAATGCCAAGAACAGATTTGATTCTTTTTGCAAAGTCCTCAGCTCTATTCTTGTCAGAACTAAAGCAGATTAAAGCAAGTTTATGAACAGAAAAACTCCTTATACCCGAAGCTATTCCATCTTGACCATCAGCACCAAAAGTGGCAATTTGAAGTGTTTTCATGTTTGCCAAGATTATGATGGAGCATTCATCCTAATAAGACAATCCTCCAATGGTTAAAGTTAGACTTTAATTGATAAAAAAAGAGAGATTGATATTTTAGGTCTTGCTCCTGTGTTTCATAATTGTTAACTGATCGAAGAATGGACAGTTAACTACATGCTTGCCGTCCATTGCAGGTGTAATAGTTATCATTCCAGCCTTTTGCATTGCCACGATATCATCCAGTGTCTCCAGAACTCTAGCCTGTGAGGGATCTTTCCATTCATTGAAAGATATCTTCCACATGGGACTATAGTTTTTGTCTGTTGGATTAGCAGCTCCTATACCTGCTTGGAATCCCATTGGACCGGAACCGTTAATCCCGTTCGTGAACTGAAACAGATCTACTGCTACTGGAGTTGATGCAAGTTTTTCATTAAGAGGAACCGAACTTACTCCCATCATGCCAGCAGGCATTTCTGGAGTCGCATCGGTTACGATGTAATAAATGCTCCTACCGTCTGGACCCCATCCCCGATGAGCTACCATAGTAACAAACATTTTTTCAGTATCAATATTCAAAACCTGCGCTGGACCATAAGTGGAATCATCATTGATAGTCTTGTTCTCTCGAATTTTCATTTCTCCACCCTGCCACTTGATAGCTGGATGATTTACTACAATTCCCGTCTTATGCACAGTCAAACTACCATTCTTTTCTGCAGCCATTATCTCTTGGACAGATTTCAACTCCTTCACAGTAGAGCCTTCCTTCCATGTTACTGTATTTACCTGAAGCAGAGGACTGTAATTGGCATCCCCCGGTTTTGCACTTAATACAGGAATTTGAAATCCAAATGGTCCTTTTCCAGGAACTCCATTGGTAAATGCATAAGCTTGACTAAGTGCTGATTCGGGTGTTTGTGATAGCAACGGAGCAAAGTTGACTTTGAATCCTAGTAATTTTGTTGCTTGTTGGGCTATTTTCTCATCAGAAGCGTCTGTTGCAATAAAGAATATTTCGTTTCCATTTTCATATCCTTTAACAAGCGGAATATCTATCGGGATACTAGCCCTGGCCAACTTAAAGACAGAGCCTGGTGTTGCTTCTTGTCCTTGTGCCTTTCCCTGGTTCATCGTTATTAAAAGTGGTGACGCAGCAATGATTGCAACTAGAATTGAAGCTGTTATTGCCATTGACTTAAAATTCTTGCCTTGGTAAAATGATTTTGTCATCGTCAAAAAGACAGAGAAAGATGTATAAATCTAAATCCTTTAATGGTTATAAAATTAATTTAATCGTTAAAGATCGATTAGCCGATTAAGCTTCATTGAATAGAGAGGCATCATGACTCTTTTTGAGTGTCAGATATTTGTCTCAAAATCCTATTCACTCTTATGCTTTGCCTGACGCTCTTTATTACTTTCATCATTATTGGATAGACAGCCATTCCCAAAATCATGCCTGCAATCATATTGATCATAGCATCACCTAACATACAGTTAATCTAGTAATAATGTAAAGTAAAGGTTTTGATTCAACCTAAATTTTTTAATAGATGTTCCAACATTCATTACGATAGCTATATGAAATGCTCAATTTGCAATTGCACACCAAAAGAATGTCAAACAAGTATTTCTCCGTATCAATGCCCTACCTGCACGCAGACGGAATGTTGTTGTTGGTCAAGCCTAAACTCTCAACAGTAGTGATAAGTAATTTAAGAGATGTGATAAACTTCATGTCCTAAAAAGGTAAATGTGTGAAAAAATTAAATAACTTGAAACAGGACCCGAATACATGCAGTTTCCGAATCCCACAGAATCGGATATAAAATTCAGATATATCGATTTATTTATACAGATCCTGCGATAAGGCTCCCATATTGGATGACATCGTCAAGTGCAGAATTAAAATGACTACGATTTTGATTCTGTCTACAATATTCTTATTTGCATTTATCTTAAATCCTCTTGTTCCACAATCACAGGCACTAGATATTACTAGAAATGTATTCGTAATGTATGCTGGTTCTTTGGTAAAAATTTTTGAAAACGAGATAGCGCCATCATTTCACAATCAAACAGGTTACAATCTTGTTGGAGAAGGAAAAGGTTCTTTGCAGATCGCAAATATGATTCTCGATGGATTCAGACAACCTGACGTTTTTGTCAGCGCTGATACCATTCCTATACAGAGGATAATAAATCATAATCCACCACGTGCCCATTGGCTGCTAAAGTTTGCATCAGCAGAACTTGTCATCGCTTACAATCCTAACAGTCCTTTTGCTCATGATTTACAGAGGGCTAGTAAGGGCGAGATTCCGTGGTTTCAAGTGCTCGAGGAGAAAGGATTTAAATTCAGAAGGACAGATCCAGAACTTGATCCAAAAGGATACTATACTATAATTGCTGCGAAATTGGCAAATCTTTACTATAATGATTCCACAATAAAGGATAGAATTCTAGGTAAAGATCGAAATAGTGAACAGATTTTTCCAGAAGAAATACTAAAGTCAATATTAGAATCGGGGCAGATAGATGCTGTGGCTGCTTACAAACACGAAGCTATCGCAAGAGGTCTCCCCTATATCACTTTACCTCCCCAAATAAACTTGGGCGATCCAAAATATTCTAGTTTCTACAATCAAGCGTTCTACACACAACGAACAAATCAAACTATCCATGGAAATCCTATATTCTTTTCCTACACAATACCTGATACGGTAAAAAATATTGATGGAGCCATTTCTTTTGCAAAATATCTTATGTCTTCACAGGGAAAAACAGTGCTAACAGGTGTTGGCTTGAATCCTATTAAACCAATTGTAGAGGGAAATTATAAAGCACTTGAGCCTGAAATAAGGACTTTAATTCAAGAACAGAACTGATCTGATTTATAATATGAGGACGAGTTTTCCAAGTAATTTGTTTCCACTCAGTTTGCACCTATCTGGATTTACCCTAACTATATTCATCCTATTAGGTCTACTAGTATTATATATTGTCTATCCATTCATTGGGTTGATTTCAATAACGAAGTCGATAAATCTTGCAGAATCATTAGCTAGGCCTGAGATCGTCAATGCATTCCTATTAAGTCTGACCACAGCAACAATTTCAACTCTAATCCTTTCTATTTTCTGCATTCCACTTGCATATGCCTTAGCTAGATTCCATTTCAAATTGAAAATATTAGTCAGGCTTGTAGTGATAATACCATTAGTTCTCCCGGCACTAGCAAGTGGCACGATCTTGTTGGGAGCATTTGGACCCTATTCTATGCTCGGACGGGCCATCCCCATAGATTTTACGCAGTCTGTAGTCGGCATTATAATAGCGCAGACTTATGTTGCTTCCCCTTTCATAATACTTCCAGCCCTGGCTGCTTTCGAGGCAGTTCCTGATAGATATGAGACAGCAGCAAGGGTTTTAGGAAAAACTAAATCTGAAGTTTTCTTTAGGATATCTATACCCTTAGCAAGGACCGGTATACTTTTGGGTATGCTCATGGCTTGGATTAGATCAATAGGTGAATTAGGCGCCACCATAATGATGTCGTACAATCCACATACTATATCTATCCAGATCTTTGAAGATAATGCTATAGGAGGGCTTGGAAATTCTGTGGCTGGCATAGTTTGGCTTATCATACTTTCTATAATTGCTCTAATTGTGTTCCTGTTCATAAGGAGGTACCATAGCTTGAGATTTGGATGGTAGAGGGCAAAAATGACATTAGAAATTTTGGACATTTTAAAAAATTTTGGACATTTTACTCTGGGACCATTGAGCCTTAAAATAGAAAAGGAAGTTATGGTCATACTCGGTCCAACTGGAAGCGGTAAAACTACACTCATTAACTTGATTGCAGGAATTCTAAAGCCTGACAATGGGAGAATTATTTCAGATGGCATCGACATCACAGATAAGGAAATAGAATCGCGAAAGGTAGGATATGTATTTCAAGATCCGATATTGTTTCCCCACTTCGATGTATATGGTAATATTCTTTTTGGCTTAAGAAGGAAGGAAAGAGAAAATACGGAGAGGAGAACATTGGTTAGAAAAATTATTGATGATCTTGGAATCGGGCATTTACTAAAAAGAAGTGTTGATGGGCTAAGTGGAGGAGAAATGCAAAAAATATCATTAGCAAGAATGCTTGTTTTAAGTCCAAAGATAATACTCCTTGATGAACCTTTATCGCATCTGGACGCTTCAACACGGGATAAATTGAGAATCGAACTAAGAAGCATATTAAGAAAGCAAAGACTGCCAACCATATATGTTACTCATTTTGAGGAAGATATCTATGCATTATCAGATTCAATCGCAATTCTCAACAATGGCAAGATAGAAGAAAGGGGAAAAATTGAGCAAATACTAAATTCAAATACTACACCTCTATCTGCATCACATTCATTCCTATACACAGTAACTAGTGGCGATAATTATATATCAGGCAAAGTAATTAACAGTGAGAATGATCTCGCTGCCTTTAAGGTAGGATCAAACATTCTGTATACTGTAGGAAAATTTTCTCCCGAGTCTAGAATCGGCGTTATGGTGAAAAGAGAGGATATCATAATATCGAGAGACAAAATAAAGACTAGTGCACGTAACATGGTTTATGCTGAAGTAGTAGATATTATTCACACATCAAATGCAGTTGATATTTATCTTAAATCAGGTGAATTGAAATTAATTTCAAGAATTACCAAAAATGCAACAGAAGAGCTTGCTATAGTCATAGGTAACCATGTTTATGCAATTTTTAAGGCTTCTGCTCCACATCTTATTCGTGAAGAAATTTGATATAAACCATAAACTGGATTCATAAAACTACCAATGCAAAGGATTAATCTGATTGCTGGTGACGATTAATAATGAGAAACACGCGTCAACCATCTTATCAGTATTAAAACCGTTCAATAGAAAGAGCTAAATGGCAGATTAAGAGAACCCTACTACATGCAGGGAACTAATCCCGATGAACCTGTTCTGGTATAGATTTCCCTTTTGAAGCAACAATATTTGTTATTTGGTCTATAATATAATTAGTTGTTTGAAGTTAGCGAAACATATCTACATTAGAATACATTAGAGTGTGAGTATTGGACGAAGAACCGATTAAATGCATATTATCTACTTAAAGCTCTAGTAAGACTATGGGACGCAAGGATTGGTATTACGTCCATCTTCCAAAGCTCTTAATTAAGAGACTTGATAACTTTCTCGAAAGTCCCCAAGCTAAACGTACAGGCATGTACAATAAACCAGAGCTATTAAGAAGGTTGATTAATGATTTTCTGGAGGAACAGGAAACACTCTACAATAGATTAGAGTCTATCGAGGAATTTATATCAGAGATAAAAGAATCTGATCACGTTCTCATTACTTTTAATGATAAATCGCAATTTGAGCAGATAGTATTTAATTTTGTGAGAAGAGGCATTATTAGCAACAATATAATTGTGCTTTTTATCGCCGCTAAGGACGAGTCACAATTTATACAGGCCCTTAACAAGATCAAAAATATAAATTCACATTTTTCCTCACAAGATATAGTGGTTCTTAGAGCAGATGACTATCATCAAGGTGGAATATATTTGATAGAACCGATTCTTAAAAGATTGGAAGGCATTATACAAACAGCTCGGGATAAATCTAAGTCTGGGTTGAGTCTAATTGGTACCTTACCAGGAGAATTGATAGAACAGGGCAAACATGATGAGGCTCATAATATTGAAATTCAGTTTAATGAAGCCATTCACAAATCTGAATTTCCTGCCACATTGCTATGCTTATATAGATCCCTTCCGAAGGCGCTTGAAGGCCGTTTCTCGGGATGTCATGATCTCATAATCAAACGCGCTGTTACTTCTACTGGGTTACAATAGTTTACCTATCGGAAGTGATTCAGGTAACGAAACAGGCCTTTGGTTTACAGTAAGGAGATGGTAAGCCCCAAATTTTAAATACAAAGAGAGGACTTTTGACCGTTATGAATAGACAAATTTCAAATCAAACACAAAATACAATAATGCAATACAAAAAGGTAACGATTGATGACCTCTCTGTGTTCTACAGAGAAATTGGAGACCATAGTAATCCAAAGCTTGTGTTGCTTCATGGATTTCCTTCTTCTTCTCATCAGTACCGCAATCTTATGCCTGCCTTAGCGAGCCACTTCCATGTCGTTGCGCCAGACTATCCTGGTTTTGGTAACTCAGAATTTCCGACTCCGGATAAATTTGACTACACGTTTGATCGCATCTCCGAGATAATGGAAAACTTCTTGAAGACCATAGGCTTCACACAATTTGGGCTTTACATGCAGGACTATGGTGGTCCCGTTGGATTCAGAATCATAACCAAACATCCTGAATGGTTAGAATGGTTAATAGTCCAGAATACAAACGCCTATGAAATTGGCTTTACTAGTGCCTGGGATCAACTACGTAATGCA
>JAATVL010000127.1 GCA_014523525.1 Nitrososphaerales archaeon TH703
ACATAGTGCTGAATTTCTGAATTTCGTGAAAGTAATAAACCTCGAAAGATAAGTAGAAGAAAATATAGATATACTCAAAGCATCTTAAAATCAGATTTGTAATGAATAAAATATAGTCAAATCGGTTTAGCGAATTTGGTCTATTTGAAGCAGTTTATGTATAATGTATTTATCATATTTTGCTGATAATAGCATTATGGAAAGTGATATGACATGCGACTATTGTAAGCAAAAGACAGACTCACTTTTTGGTTTATTTGATATGATGGTTTGTTCAAACTGCCATCTGAGGTTAGTAAATTCTCTCAAATACGTTAACAGAGTATAGTTCTCATGTGCTAGTGTTCCTTTAAATTAGCATGGTTCATGTCAAAAATCATAAAGGATACTTAAATACTACAAAGACCTTTTTTGAAAAACAAAGGACAAAAGTTCGAGTTGAACTCTCAATTATTAGTCTGAATTATCATTATCTTGTCGGTACCAGATTCAGCACCCAATACCTCTCCAACCCTGCCAAGAAGTTGACGTACTTTGGCATCAGGACTCGGTAATGGAAAAGATTGAAATTTTTCTAGTGATGGATCAAACCGCACGATAGCATTAGATCCAAAATCGCTGAGCCAGACGATATCTTTATCATCAACAAAAATTGCGTAAGGTTGAGGGTTTTGACCTGGCAACTTCCATTCTTTCCATTCATTGGTAACATGGTTATACATTCCCAACTTGCCGGCATTCCACTCGGTAAACCATACACTTCCTGAAGAATCAGGCCAGACACGTCGCGCTCCCTGGTCCTTTGTGGGTGGTTCCAGGACAGTTGCATTTCCTGTTTCTAAGTCTATCCGAGCAATGTAGCTGCCTGCCAAAGATGCAAAGTAAACCTCTCCATCTGGCGTAGTAGAAATACCATAGGGTCCTTGTCCTCCAGGAGCTTTTAACACTTCGATTGTTCCAGACCTTGGATCCAATCGCCCATAAATCCCGCTCTGACCGGTAAACCATAGAACCCCATTGTGGTCAAAGGTGGCTGTATTGAGATTCGCATTGACAGTGTTCTCAGGAAGTGGAAACAAGGTAACGTTCTTAGTATTAGGATCTACTCGTACGATGGCATTTAGACCTCCGTCTGTAATCCATGGTGCGCCATCCGGCCCTACAATAACACCGTGTGGAGCCGACCCTTTACCTAATGCAATGTGATGTGTCTTATTCGTTAATGGATCTAGCAATCCCAATTCTCCGGATTGCTGTGCAGTATACCAGACCGATCCATTCCGAGCAGGTGCAACATCGTGTGGATGAGTTCCTAGTGGAACTTGGAATTCTCTTATTCTAGGGATAGCATTATCCTGTGCAAATAAAGTTTGTTGGAGTATCATAAAAACAAGGATTGATGATAGCGATATCAATTGTCTGAACATGAATGGATATAATTTCATGGATGTCCTATTTTATTTTTAATATCAGCTCATTTTAACAGAATTGATTATTGCATAAGGAATCAGAATATAATGTGAGTTTTCAAATGGGCCAAAGGGGATTTGATTGAATATTATACTGAGAAAAATTAGAATTTCTAAACTTATTAACTTCGTCTTTAATATAAACTGAATTGTAATAAAAGTTTGAGTTAAATTTAGGTTTGGAAAGAAAATAAATAAGGAACACATTGAACCCATCTACTAAATGGGACCAAGCACATATGAATCCACTATACGTAAATGATGAATACAAACAGCGTATAGACATTTCAGCAAATTTGGAAAGCAAATTTGATTCCAAGCTTATTATCCACTTTCTATGATACTCATAAAAAGCTGTAACAACAATTATCTAAATGAACAACTTCGTTTACTTCCATAATGCGCATGAGAAGGAAGTGTTCCACTTTCATGAAAATGCACTTCTTCAAAACCTTTCTCCCTCAAATAATCTTCAATGGTACCTGAATATTTTGCTACTTTATCTTTTACGACATTAAGTTCGGAAACATCCAAGGCAAATTTCTTTTCATAATCTATTTCCCATAATTCTTCCTCATTACCATCCATGAATACATACTCAATCATTTATGTATAGGTATGAATAAGGCTCTATTTTATTATATATAAAAATTGTTAAAATTTCAATAGTAGTCGAGAATTGACGTGTCGACCAGGTTAACTATGCCTACTATCCATAAGTGTAGTTAAGTGATTAACTCGGCCGATTGGCGTTAATTGGCGCAGGTGAATTCTTAATGTGACTTATAAAATTGTATTGCACATTAGAGCTAATCATATATGCGAAAAGGTGATAGGTATCAGTAATAGAATTGCCAAGCGATTATCAAAATGAAGTCACCTCTGTAATTTGTAGGAATATTAATCCTGGCTATGAAAGAGATTATGACAATTGGCTAAAGCGTTTTATGGCGCTTCAAAGAAAAGCCCCTGGCTACCTTGGTGTTACAATAATCATCCCTGGAAGTAGCAAATCATCTATGCGATATATTATCCGCCGTTTTAGTGACAACGCGTCGATGGAAACATGGGATAACTCAAAAGAAGCAGTAAAGCTATTAGAGGAAGTAAACAATTACTCTACACGCCATTACGAACAGTCTACTGGTTTAGAAACATGGTTTACTCTGCCAGGATTGAAAACTCTTAGTCAATCACCACCACCCAGATGGAAAATGACTATTGTTATTTTCTTTGCTGCGTTTGCTATTAGCTCTGCATCACGATATATTCTTAATC
>JAATVL010000128.1 GCA_014523525.1 Nitrososphaerales archaeon TH703
CCATTTTTGGTAAAACTAATTGCATTAGACAGAAGATTGTTAATAACCTGTTGTAATCTTGCCTCATCTGCATATATTATAGTGCGAATTTGCTTCTTTACTTCAAAGATTATTTTTACACCCTTATCCAGGGCCTCCTTTTGATGATCTTCAATTACCCGCTCTATTGTTTGGTTCAAATCAAAATTTGCTTTGGATAATTGCAAATTCCTACCTTCTATCCTAGACACATCAAGTATGTCTTCTGTTAACTTTTCCAATCTCCTAGCATTTCTGATTATTTTTTCGAAATACTGATCAAAATTTTTCAGATTTGCATGAATCATCTCCGAATAACCTAGAACCGATTGGATTGGAGTTCTAAACTCATGAGCGGCGATGTCTATAAACTCTTTTTGAAGTTTGTCATGGTATGTCAGTTTTCTAGTCGTTTCCTCCAATTCCTTCGTCTGGATATATGCTACCTTCCTTAATCCCTTGTTCCAATAAGTTATAACAAAAAATATACCGAGGGAACTTAGAACTATAATTACCATCGCTACTATGGCAAAATTTCTCTGCTGTACTACGAGATCATCCAATGTGGATGCCAAAGTGTGAGGTAAACTCAATATTACAGTAAAATAGTGTATGCCCTTTGATATAACTGGCGAATAAGATATCGTAAAGTCATCCCCGTCTGATGCTATATCAGTGGTACCCGTTCTATGATTTATTATAGCAGATCTAATGACATCTATCATGGTTTTTTCTCCCTTGCTATCCGCAATGGGGCCCCTTGTCAATGAGTTAAATTTTTTATCAAATACATTGGCATTAACTAGTTTTGGTATTCCTGTAAGGATCATTTTGCCAGTAGAATCAACGAGCGATATGTTTGCTGAAGAGAGCGTTGATAGTTGGTTCTTTAAAAATTGAGTTAGAGTGTCTGAACTAACTCCAGCCAAAATGGCCCCTTTAAATTCTTCACTGGTTTTGTTTTTATTTATGGTTCTATTCTGAGTATCAATTATTGGATAGACTATCAATATCCCAGACTGGCCACCTGTCAATTTAAGTGTATTACTGTAAACAGGGGCTTGAATCTCTTTGGCTTTTTCAAAGTAAGGCTGAGCTACCGTTGCAAACTCCAAAAACTTCGTGTTACCAGTATCATTTGCTTTTGTGCTTGACCATATACTTGTTCCGTTTCTGTCTACCCAATTGTAAAAGTCCACAACATTTGCAGTGGTTCTTTGAGCAGCATTCAACATCATCTTACCAAGGTCTATACGTTGGTCAATTAGTTCCTGAGATGAGGAAAGTATTTCAAGATTTACAGTAATTAGATCCAGCTTATTTCGAAGTAGATCAGAGAGATCCGAAACCTTAACCAGAGTAGTATTCTGGATTTGTTCCACAGCGATATTCTGGACCTGAGATGAATTTTTCATATAGTACTGATAGCTCAAGAAAGAAAAAATAATGGCAGCTACAACTATAGCAGAGATCATGATTACAATCCTTCTCTCTAACGGTCTATGAGACAATCAATAAAGTAGATAGTTTAAGCATCTTAAATATATTATAGAAATAGTAAGCGATAATAAATCTTGACGCACCAAAGCTATAATTCTTTTATACAATTCGACTCAAATAAGGTTATGGTCAAGTGTGCATTGTGTGGAAGACAAATTAGCGATTCTACAGAACGTATCATTTATGATAGTTATGCATTTGATCGATCTACTTGCCTGAGTATTTTCAGAAAATTGAGCATTATATATGGATGCGCATTCATTGAAATGATAGAATCATATTTATAGAAAAATTTAAACGAGCTGTTAAATTGCATATTTTCAGAGACGAACTCTCCATCTTGCACATTAAAATCCCGACATTATATATCTGAAACATCGTTACTAATATTGTATATTCACAAAACACCACTCATTCTTAACCCGTCAAAAGAATAAATGAAAATGTTAACTTTGAAATACATTAATTGTTGCCAAAATATGTACTTGTCACACTCTACTATCAAAGGCATAAAGCCATTTTACTGATAGTTTAGGTTCGGATTTTTATTAATAAATGTGATTTTTAAATATAATGCATGCGTATTATGGGTGATATTAATTGAGTAATCGGGGAAAAGAATCTTCAAACAGTGATATTGGCACAAGCCTAAGGGTAGCAGAAGCAGAGCAATCGGACGTAGGAAGAAAAATTGCAAGGGTCGATCCCGAAGTTGGTCGGCAGCTTGAATTATCTACAGGTGATGCACTGGAAATTTCATCTATTGGAAAGAAAACGACTGTTTTGAGTTGGCCTGCAAGGGAAAAAGACAGGGGCAAAGGTCTAGTAAGAATAGACGGATATCTTAGAAACAGACTTGATGTAGGAATCAACGATTCTGTAGAAATAAAGAAGGTGCAATCAAAAAATGCTCAGAAAGTTACGTTGGCCCCAACAGAACCTCTTCGGATAGTAGGTGCAGAAGGCTATCTGAAGGAGTATCTTTTAGGAAGTCTACTGAATACAGGAGACATTTTTCCTTTGAGCATAATGGGACAGGGAGTTGACCTTGTAGTCATATCTACAAAACCCTCAGGTCCAGTTTTGATTGAAGATTCAACTGAGGTAACCGTATCTGAAGAAAGTGAGAAAGCAGTTCAAGTTGCAAAGGAAGGTGAAACTCCATCAATCTCTTATGAAGATGTAGGAGGAATAAAAAATGAGGTTTCCCGCTTAAGAGAAATGATAGAGCTACCACTGAGACATCCAGAGCTTTTCAAGAGGTTAGGTTTTGAAGCGCCCAAAGGCGTATTATTGCATGGGCCACCTGGCACTGGTAAAACTCTATTAGCAAAAGCTGTGGCACACGAGACTAACGCAAATTTCTATACCATTGGTGGTCCTGAAATAATGAGCAAATTCTACGGTGAATCAGAAGAGAGATTAAGGGAAGTTTTTAAGAAGGCTGAAGAAAACGCACCTGCAATTATTTTTATAGACGAAATTGATTCGATTGCTCCCAAAAGGGAAGAGGTATCAGGTGAAGTAGAAAGGAGAGTTGTAGCCCAGCTTCTATCATTGATGGATGGTATGTCTTCAAGGGGTAAAGTAGTCGTAATAGGCGCTACTAACAGAATAAATGCGATAGACCCCGCGCTTAGAAGACCTGGTAGATTTGACAGGGAAATTGAGATTGGAGTACCAGACAGAGAAGGCAGGTTGGAAATTCTTCAGATACACACTAGGGGGATGCCTTTGGAAAAAAATGTTGATCTGGGCATCATAGCAAACATGTCACATGGATTTGTTGGAGCCGACCTCCAGGCTGTAGCAAAAGAAGCTGGAATAAGGGCCCTTAGAAGGGTACTGCCTGAAATTGATCTGACAACAGAGAACATTCCGTCAGAGATACTAAAGAAAATAATAGTGACTATGGATGATTTTCTAGATGTATTAAAGGAAATAGAACCCTCTGCTCTGCGTGAAGTTTTCGTGGAGGTTCCGGATGTCAGTTGGGATGATATAGGGGGCCTTGCAGATGTCAAGCAAGAACTCCAAGAAGCAGTGGAGTGGCCGCTAAAATATCATGGACTATTTGTACATTCTGACGCCACGCCTCCCAAAGGTATACTGCTCTACGGCCCGCCGGGCACAGGAAAAACTTTGATGGCAAAGGCAGCCGCCCATGAGAGCGAGGCAAATTTTATTAGCATAAAAGGTCCGGAATTGCTCTCAAAATGGGTAGGCGAATCAGAAAAGGGAGTATGTGAAGTCTTCAGAAAAGCAAGACAAGCGTCTCCATGCATTGTATTTTTCGATGAAATTGATGCCATTGCCCCAACCAGGGGTTTGGGCAGCGATTCACATGTAACTGAAAGGGTAATCAGTCAATTACTCACAGAGC
>JAATVL010000017.1 GCA_014523525.1 Nitrososphaerales archaeon TH703
GATTGAAGATCAGATAGAGCTTTTCCTTTCATCGAACCTTCAAAGTCAGAAGCAGTAAAGTTTCCTTTAATTGCGACTCCTCCCGGCGTTTTAGTCTTCTCGCCTGTTTTTAACAAATCAACTATTGGATCACCGTTTTCTCCCTTTTTACCTGCGTGTATGTGAGCGCCTGAAACATCTGTTATTCCAGTTATATTGATCTTAGATTTTATTGTATCATCCTTTACTTTGAATGTGGCTACACCTTCTGCTGTTGAATTTACGGGTGGGACTTCATTATTTCCATCTAGTTTTGCCCTAAATTTGCTTTGCGCATAGGTTAAATTCCCGTAGGTAGTTGAAACGAGTAGCAACGATAACAGTGCACTGGCTAATATTACTAAATGTAGTGTTTTGTTGGATTGCATGAAGGAAGTGAATACTTAATCGCATATAAAGGTTAATTTGACTATGCTAAAAGGCAAATCAGCAATCAAAATATATTTTTATTTCCTTACCTTCATTTATTTTCGACTGTCAATTAGGGAAAACTTTAGCCGTGTCTAACAAGTCTAATGCACCAATAGTTAGTAAGGCCAAAAAGCTAAATACTATGTAACAGAACCCTACTACACGCAGGGCTCTAATCCCGATGAACGCGTTCGAATTATTTTTGATAAAAACATGTTGTGACTCAATTTCCTTAATTAAAGAAGTCTTTAAAGCTTAGCTGACCATGGTTATGTTCAGAATCCATTTTTAAAACCGATAGCGTCGTGGGTAGCATGCATCCAGTCCTATCAAGTAAGCGTAACATTACCAATCATTTTGAACTCGGAAAGAAAAGCAAGGATAATTATATCTATATGTGCCATAACTTCAGTATGCGAAGAATAATAAAAGCGGCAGGGGCGCCAGGAGAATTTAAATGTCGAACATGCGAGATTTTATGGTCAAGTTTTATGGAGAATAATATACCATGCATAGATAGATCAATAAGATCTGGATTGCACAACTTCGACTTTAGTAAACCTATTGCCCTCGAAAAATCTCAACCAGACCTGTTTTAATAGTAACCGCTGTAAATTATAATTATAATGTTATGTGTACCTGTGCGCACAGTAGAAACGATCATTTCACATTCAGTGATCAGGATTATACCTCAAGATGTAAAACATGCAGATGTAAGCAATTTGGTCGGGTTGGAGTATAGTTAAAATGGAAAAACCAAAACCAAAAGTAACGCCAATTGTTGTTCCGGATGATAAATTACAATTTCTAAAGAAAAAATTAGATGATCCAGACTTATCACAATCCATCAAAAGAGAATTTGTCAAGGAAATAATGGGTGGTGAGTGTGTCATGTGTCAAGGAATGCCTACAAAGATAGCAAGTTATGACATGGATGGGATAACATTAATCGAAAAATATTGCGATAAATGTTTTGAAGAGTCTAATTTCTAGTAATACCTTATTCTGATTGCACGTATGAAAAATATCATATATTATCAGAGGCAGATATGATAACCTCATTAATGGTTGGTGTGAAGACCTAATCGAGTAAGCCCATCAGCCATTTTTTATGTACTTTTTTAATATTTTGATTTTATAAATCAATTTTTGCAGATTGTTAACATAAAGTAAACAAAAATAATTTTTTCATTACCTATATGTTGAATTGAGGTGTATGCACATTGATTCACAATAATTCACTACTTTTTTGGTGCTCGCTATACCTCCTAGAAAATTCTTTATCTATCTCTTCACTCTTAATAATTTCACCTCTACGACCTGGAGTCTTCATAGCTTGCTGGTTAACAAATTTTCTTTCATCCTCCAATTCGTTGTATCCAAGATAAGTATCATAGATTCTTTGTTTCATGCTCCTTAGGTAATTGTTGTATCTTACTCTAAAGTCAGTTTCCATATCTGGATAAATGTTAACAGCCAATTCGGTTTTATCCACTGTTTCATTTATACTTTGACACTTATAAGAATGCATTGTTCTGCTATGAGCATATTTATAAAATGGTAACTTATCTGCTGTAATTCTAATAATCGATTAGTAGGGTGGATTTCGTCTGATGTTGCTGTTTAATATAACTAATGAATGCACACACCTGATTTAATCATCTCGATTATACTATGTTCTTTGCTCTTTTATCATCAGTCTATAACTAACAAGAATCAAATTACCTAATTAGACGTCTGATTATTTTTTATCCCAGTTGGTCAAGCATGAAGATTACCTGAACAATGATACTAATCAATAAGAACTGTTAGGGCTCTTGAACCTACACTCTTTGTTTGTAAACTTGCTACATTTGTCACTGTGCCGCCACTGACCATTGTTAAAATATTCCAAGTGTCTAACATTATCTCTGTTTGTAGTGATACGCTCTTGACCATTCTTGGCAGATGTTGACTTAGGCATCATTTCGACTCCTCTTCTCATAATAATCGATAATTGTTATCAGATCATTCCATAAAAACCTTGGCCATAAGAGTGTCTTAATTCCATTTCTAGTCATAATACTAATTCTTGGTTCTGGGCAATAATTAAAAATAGTAAGAAGCTTGTACAAATTGATATTTACAAAAGAAATAGTATTAAATTAAGTATCAAATGTGTTATTAATTCCATTTATTTCAACATATTAGTCACAAAAGCGAAACTTGATATTTATAACGCCTCATGTGATTAAAATGATAAATTATTATAGCTATGTATTGTGGATTCCTTAAATGGAAAAATTATGTCAAATATGTAATAAGAATAAAATTGAGGTTTATCAGCTAGATTTTGAAGTATGTTTCGACTGTTGGATGAATCAAACTACTCCTAAAATTAATTAAAGTCATCTTCAAATTCGAAAATCTAACTAATGTTCAGAATTCATAGTCTCCTACATACAATGTATTTCTATTTTCTATTTACCTATTCTATTATTAGTAACAACTTCTGCTCGATATATTGATATTTAGCATCCGCAATAAAGCGATTGCTATGTGATGAGTATTACTATGGACCTGAAATGCCTTTTGCCATCAAGACAGAATAGCAACCAAGACTGTAGTCTTCACAAATTGGCTGTAAGGCCTTGTTATAAGCACTACCTATACAACAAGGTTGTTTAACTCTTCCCATATGGTCCAAAGAAAGTATGGCCCAAGATGGACATTGAATTGGAGTTGTGCCTTTGCCGCCCCAATTTCCTTTCATCAGAGATATAGTTGTTTTTCACTGTTAATCACAAAATCGGAATATTTTTTCCTAAGGTCTATCAGTTTATCAACAACCTTGTCACGTAAATTTCCAAATCCTAGCCATAAAGGGCCTCCTTTCATAAATGGTGTGTGAAACTGAAATGTATCGTGGCAAATGGCAACTTCCCATTGAAAAGGTCTTAAAAGCTTTACTATTATTAGGTATCATTAGATGCAACTGAAAATGTCCATGATACTATTAGGGGAGAAGGTTCTTACTCTAAGACCAAAAATAATATTCTAGAGTATATTAAAGGTCGTTCGCCTTTGATCCTACCAATTAGATTCATCAGGAACTAAAATTGGAGTATCCTTCACCCTCTCTTATTGAAGCATTAGGTTCTGAAATCTTATTTAGCAAGTTCTACTATGCTATAAATGTTCTTCAAAGAATCGACTAAAACTAACTAATGATTTTTCTTAGGAGAGGAGGATTAGGACGGTCAATAATCGAGTTATAGAGCAAGATATGCTTTTTGGCAACTTCTTTCCAGAGGAGATCCTTTCTAAAGTTTACCACCGCATCTTTGTATCTCTTATAATCCACTTCGAGTTTTAGAAGGGCTTTTGAGAATTCAACTGGATTACGGTCTACTGAAATACCCAGCTCCATATCGGAAAACTCCTTGAAAAATTCTATCTTGCTTGAAATGAAAGGAAGTCCATGAGCTAATCCATCGTGCATGACACCTGAACCAGAAGCTACCTTGTAAGGGAGGATAAGAGCATCGGCACAATAGAAGAGTAATGACAACTCCGTCTCACTAAGAAATCCCCTGTTCAGGTTGATCACACCTTCATTTTCAAATTTATCATTTAGTCTTTCCCTTCCGTAATGGTTTCTTGACGTGTTTATTACAATTTTCCAGTCCTTTGGTATCTCCATCTTTTCAATTACATCCCATCCCTTGGTTGCAGTCATAAATCCTATGGCTAAGGCGATCTTCTTATCGTCAGGGAGTAAAAACAACTTTCTTACTTCCTTTCTGTCTAGAGGAGGTGAAATGCTGGGTTCTGCGCCATGATAAATCAGATTACTTCCTGGAATAATATTAGCTAAATATTTAGAAAAGACGACTCCTGATTTTTTGAAACCTATTTTTCGCTTATTTAGGGAATTAAATGAACCATAATTTAGTAGATGAGTCCAATAGTCGTACGCCATCCCAAGGAGAGTTCCCAAACGTCCAAATATTCTATTATTTAAAGGAACAACCAGTCTCATCCACTGAGTAAAAGTGTAAGCAGAATGGAAAGTAGTAACTATTGGAACTTTGCATTTATCGTAAAAAAATTCTATATTTGTGTGTGTTCTTGTAGGATTTATTGGATCTAAATGTATTCCATACAGTCCATGCTCATACTGTACATGGACTACGTCTGGTTCAATCTCTTTAACTATTTTTAAGAGGACTTTAGAATTATCTTCGTTATTTGGCGAGATGCCGTTAAAATCTCCCTTTCCATCTTCGTTGCATACGACAAATACTTGTGCATCTTCACTTCTCAACGAATCGACCAACTTCTTAGAGTAGCGGCCAACTCCACCCTGCATGGGCGGGTACTCTGTTGAGATCATCAATATCTTTATGCTCATACACCTTGAAATTTAATAATAAACAATTAACTTATACTCATCACGCTATATCTTCCTTTTGGTCTATAAATTGACATAGTGAAATACGAAAAGCTGAGCTGATTGTCACATCTACTATCCAGGAATCTTATAAAGTTCATTATTCGCAGAGGGTCAGATTACTAAAACTGAGTAAAAAAAGAATTTCAAAAGATTATACAGCTGCATGACCACACTGCAGTAACATGTAACATCAGAGTCTAACGATTGTTTTACAAGTTCACAGTTATGGAAATGATCTGTATAATGATGGAATGGATCTAAACATTCTTAAGGCTATGACATCAATAATATAGTGTTTACAATGATACAAAATACTAAATACTTAAATAACTTAGTTGATAAGTGTCGAGAAGAACGTGATATAGGACAGCGAGTTGCAATTTTAGAATCCATAAATTGTTTATTGCCTGCAGAAACAAAGACAAGGATCCCCTCGTTTATTACAAATAGTTGCATAGATAACATATTGAGTACTATAGAAGTAAGTTTATCACCGCCGATATACAATCTGTTGTAACAGGTCAATGCACGTGACGTTCGAAAAATAAGACGCTACTCGACCTGAATCCTGTTGACATTTGAACATGTCAAATGATTTATTATCTGGTAACACTATAATTCCAATTATTGAATAACTGTGGTGTTTCGCTATAAAATGATTGTATTTCATCCAATCTTTTCATAGAACCTTCACAAGACCGGACATCATGGTAAGACGACTCAGTTCTTACTAATTGCAAAAATGTAAAGACTTCTTTGTTCGTAACCCCGTGCTTTACATCATATTCAACCCTTTTACGTACTCTGCCTATTTTCCCATACTTGTTATTCAGTCTTATTTCCCACCGCGTTGCATTTTCAGATAATCCTTTTACGAATCTAACGAGTGTCTGTTCCATATGTTTAACATGCCATTCCCTCATTGGGAAACTATTCTGTTTCAAGTAATTCAGGGTACTATACTATGATACCTTATATAATGTAGCGTATCCTAATTACTGAAAATTATCTCTAGTCGCAGAATTGTGTATCCGTAATTACTTGACTTAATATTGTAATATTGTATTTGAAGTGATAAAGTTATTAACTGTATTAGAATCTAGCAATTCTTTCGATTAAATCAGAATCTGATATATTCAAAGTGTTACTTCTGAGAACATTTAGTCAACCTCATTAGAGTTGACAATAAATCTACGAATTTTAACAGACCTTCGTATATTGAAGATAAGTATGGGATTATTGTAATTCTTGTCGAGTATTGATTTTACCTTTGGTCTTAGTCATAGTCATACGTTGAGGAAAGTAAGTGATTCCATGATCTAACTTTAGGTGGCTGAGGAATGCGATCCCGTTATTTACAGTATCTTTAACTATTAAGTTTCTTCCACATTCGCTACATCGAATTATGTGCTCATCCGAAAGTATCATACATTATCATATATTGCGAGCC
>JAATVL010000129.1 GCA_014523525.1 Nitrososphaerales archaeon TH703
TTCAAACTCTATTTTTTCCATATTCAGTACTGCCTTTATTTTATGCAATGGGTGGAAATTGATATGCTTATGATTAAGCAAGTTAATAACATCCTGACTCACTTTTGCTCCAGCTACAGGTAAAGAAATCGGCGTTGGTGTATAAATATCGATCTCAATAAAGTCTCTTGTACCATTCTTAACTAAAATATCATTTATTAGTAAAGATGTCTCGTACGGTGCTGGGGGACACTTATATGGAATAGATGTTATACAGATTGCTATTCTCCCCTTCTTTAAGGAAAGTATTCTTTCTCTTAGTTTTGTAACTTGCTCTGCATCATACAGATTAAAGCCTCCATTTTCTAGAAATCCATTGACTTCTTCAAATGAGTATTCCGCACCTAAAGCTATTATTAGATAGTCATATTTTAACTTAAGATTTGATTCTCTAATTGTAACAGTCTTTGAGGCGATATCAATTCCCGTTACCTTATCATTTAGATACCTTATTCCTTTATTTTCTAGTCTATTCAAATCAATTTTAGAATCTTTGAATGTTCTTATTCCACTTAGTATCCATAAATTTACAAGTCCCATCATAAAATAGTCTTTTTGATCGATAATACGAATCTGGTATTGTACTGATGGCGATAATGAAGAAAGATTTTTCTGCAATAAATTAGCAGCTGTTAACCCTCCAAATCCTGCTCCTAAAATTAATATACGTTTTTCTTCTGAAGACAAGTAGCAAAATGAATAAAACCAGGTCTAACGTAAAAGGATTTTTTCATTATTGCAAGATCGGAGCCCTTTTACTCTAATTACTCCTTAATTCAAAGTTGACGGATTCAGTACTAGAAAAGAAAAGAGTCACAATATAACAAATTAGGTATGAGCATGGGTTACATACATTAGTCTATTGCATCCCACCGAATTCGAATAAAATTCACATGTTTCTAACCTATTTTTTGTAAATATTCTATATAGTATAATTTTAAGTTTGTTACTAAGTTAATATACTAAATGTTAGCATTCAAAAATAATGAAATCAAGATCAATTATAATAACCACTTTCTTGCAAACTTCAAATCATCATTGAATCAATGCCAACTACTATCACTTCTGAAAATGCTAAATGCTATTTGATTGCTTTACGCAAACTCAAGATACTAGTTACCGGTATCATCAGCGTTGTCGTTGTTGTCATCGTTGTTTTCATCAGCGTTGTCGTTGTTGTCATCGGTTTTGGTATTTGGTTTTGGAAGTTGATGTATCGTCGGCTCCATTCTGGATTGTTTTTGATACGAATTCTTTGGCTTCAACTTCCGTGAATTTACCTGTTTTCACAAGTTCATTAATCAAATTGTTTTCTTTACCATCGTTGGAAGTTGATGTATCGCCAGAAGAACCATAAATCGTTTCCACCGTGTCTTTTAAGATACCCAAGTACTTGGTGGGCACTAATTTTCCAGTCTTATTAGAAACCAAATTAAAACTGTCCGTATCTACAGGCTGATAATCCCACCTCCAAAAAGCCGTGCCCCATACTCCTGCTTTCTTCAGAGCGCCGAGTATCTGTTTCGCATCAGTTTTCGTAAGATCACTCTTATCTGGGTTGAGTTTGGTGATTCCTCCTTCCTTTGTCCTCACAACGTTATTCCACTCCCCAATGTATAAGGGCACTCCAGTTTTATCACTTGTTTTCAAAAACAGATCAAATCTCTTCTCCTGGTACCCATCTCCATCAGGAACTGCGTAGACACTTACTTTGAATGCAATATTCTCCTTATTTGAAGGCGCCATTTTTGCCAGGTTTTTTGGTGAGATATTAATGGGGCTATTCAAGTCAACTGGAACATTCATACTGTAGACTATCGTCTTACTGGTGATATTTCTCAACTCCCTAGTTATAAAGGAATTAAATTTTCCTATTTTAGACCATTGATTTATTTTGTCAACATGAGGCTCGCTTAGGATCTCATACCCTAACGTACTTGAATGATTATCGACTGTCAATACTATTTTCTTAAGAAAATCTGCCATTAGTGTCCAGCCATCTTTTCCTTGTTTATCTTTGACAGATCTGTTCCACCAGTCCCCCCAAAAGACTTTTGCTGCTTTATCGTGAGTATTACCGCCACCGCCTCTGGAATATTTTGGATTATCTTGAAACAGTGAATAAGGAAACCCTGTAGCTTTGACTTCTAGCCATGAAGAAGTATGCCATTGATGATTGTCATAAATGATTTTCAGTCCGTACTTATCTGCTGCATTGGCTACTGATTGTATTTCCTTCATGAAAGCCTCGGGATCCCGTTCATAAGCCTCCCAATAGAACACGAATCGGACATGATTCAATCCCGCTCCAGAAATCTTTTTTAAGCTATCCTCAATGTAGTCCTGGGGAGCTGAAAGCGAACCGTTGTAATTCTGTTTCATACTGACAAAAGCTCCTTTCATGACAACCCCATTAATGGGTCGGCTACTATTCAATTCACTTGCCGATGCATATGAGCCTAAAGAAGTAGCGCTGATAAAGACGACGGCTAGAACAAAAGTCAAAATAATCATTCCGCTACTAGCTAAAATCAAAGCAATACGAATAAGAATTCGAAGATTTAATATGTATTACTGATTCGTTATTCACGACTTTATGTCTGAGGGTGGCGTTTGATTTTGATGGTGAATATCTATCCAGCAATTTGCCAAAAACTCTATAGGTGCTTCTATCTTTCTTGTCTATTGAAGTTCCACCAAAAGCAAAGAATACACCATGTGGGATACCTATTTTTTTGTTTATGTACTTCATGGATACATTAACGCTTTTTTGTAATACTTCTTTATTACTTTTGTTGATCTTTATGTTTCTGATGGTTCAAAACAAAATAAAAATGAATATTGGTGATTTAATTTTGGTCACGGTGTTGTCAGTCATTTTGGTAATAATGTATTCAGCGGAAAATAACTTATCCCAATTTTCTGCTAGTGCCTTGCCGGCTTATGATAAGGGTAAATATTTTGTAAATATACAAGGCGATTCTGAGAACGAACTGGGAGCACCTACTTCCTCGCTAGGTCAAAACTCAACAACTGGGAGTACAAACCAAACTGTGAGCGGTCTAACGGATGAGGGTACTACAAATGGTGCAATGAGTAATGATACCGGCGAAAAGAATAGTGCGCAAGGCCTTACAAACTCATTGGATGAGGGTACTACAAATGGTGCAATGAGTAATGATACCGGCGAAGAAAATCTAAATCAAACTAGCGAATCATCTTCTTCTTCGTCAGCCGAGTCACAATCAAGCCAAAATGCCAACCAGAGTGTAGAATCTCAAAACCAGCTCCAAGCCAATCAGAGCACGGAGATTCAAAATCAGATTCAAAATAACCCACAAATAAAAATCAACAACACTCAAACTAACAATATCCAATTACAACAAAGGCTGGATAGTTTAATTATAGAAAGGGAGGGTGAAAAGCCCATTCCATTGGAAGAACAAAAAAGAATAGAAACTCGGGATGTAATTGTCATCAAGGAGCACAAACCCTTGACAGGTCCAAATTGCAGAACAGGCAACGTCCTTAGTGGCGCCTCGAACGAGAAAGATCTTAGGGTCTTAAGCGAATGCCAAGATGTAATAGGAGTAGTAAAGCACACCAAAAAGATGGATGACGGTGATTACAAGTTTTTCTTGGACGTAGATAAAAAATATGATTTCCTGCTCAACGACAAGAATAGAGAAAAAACAGATGGATTTTTGGTAGTCGAAATCGTGCCTAAAGACCAAGACATTGCAGGTGTATATCTTCCAAAATCAGGTGACCAGGTGCACGTATGGGGTGCATGGGTAACTGACAAACCAAAAGGATGGCATGAAATCCATCCGGCTTGGAAGGTAGCAAATGAATAGGACTCACATTGATATAACATATTCAGTGAGGACTATGCCTTCGTTATTTCTGATCTAAGAATGCCAGGTCTTAATGGCTTGGAATTACTCAAAAAAGTAAAGACTTCGAAACCTAAAGTAAGAACGATATTGATGGGTCTCTTTTGTAAGTACTATCATCTTTTTCTATATTGAACCATTTTTTTGATTCTTCGATTTCTTGAAGTAACGTTTGTTCTATTCTCATAGATTGGATTAGCAATATGAGGATTTATTATAGTAAGTGCTTTGAAGAGGGGGAGTATCACGAGAAACGGATAATAAGATCTTGGTAGCACCACTAGAAAGTAGATGAAGTCTAAGAAAATAATAATGCGTATTTTACCAGTAATAGCGTTAATTTTAGCAACCAGTTTACTATTAACAGGAGTACTTGGCGTTTCGTCTACTAATAATACTAATTCCAGTTCTAATTCTAAATCAGTATCATGGATATACGATAGCGGTCTCAGTGGAATTGCGGTTACTGACGTTAATATCTCGAAAGATACGTCGAAAGATTCGGGTATAACTGTAACAGGATTTATCGAGAATAAAGATCCGGATGCGACAAAATTGGCTGTTACCTTAAACTTACATATGTATGATAAGACAAAAGAACTTCTAGGCGTTATTCCGGCCCATCCAGCAGACATACTTAAGCCGCTTCAGAAAATCCACTTTGTGGTAAAGGATCCTACCCGTCAGACTGCAATAAATCTTGATCATGTATATCTTCAAGTTCGAGCCTTTGATTGCAAGACCGCGAGTGTGAAAAATGTGGGATGCTTTGGGCAGACGGTTAACGTAACTAAAAAAGATACAAATGATACAGAAAAGAAACTGCCTTTGGTTAAAACAACACTTCCAACTGGTATATTTGATAGTAAAGCGTTGAGTGCAAGTAATTTAAGTGCAGTCGGAAACGGAGATTCATACGATATTCTTGGTAAGATCAAGAATATAAGTAATGAAACAAAGCAGGGAATTAATCTAATCGTAGAAACATACAATTCTACCAATCATCTGGTGGGAGTAGATCAAGGTTATCCTATTTTTACCACATTAAGACCTAACGAAGAATCACCCTTTAAAGTTAATACTAATGTTCCTAGATTGTCTAATGACCACTATGTAGTAACTGTTGGTGCATTAGAATCTGCTAATTATCAGCCCTTCCTAAATACATCTTTAAGTACTAACACTACCATCAACAACAATAATAGTTCAAATGCTGTTTTGGGGAGTCTGTTCCTAATTGGAGAAGATAGATTAGCAAGTTATAACCGAATCAATGAAACCTATACCGAGGTATCGTACGTAGGTAACAGAACAATAATGCCTACACAGGGTGTTACTACTGCACCTATAAATGCTACAGAGACAGGAAAACTAAAACTAAAAACTCAATCGAATGGTATTACTCTTGTTGAAGGGCAAAGCATTCTTGTGACTAAAGGAGGAGTTGGTGATAATATTAGTGCCACAGGACAACAAGAAAATGCAACAGCGATGCTACTTGACCTAAATGGCGTGAGACCTGGCGATCCAAGAATTTCAACTGGGGTGGCATTTTTCAGTACTAACTCAACTGGCAAACTAGCCTTCCTTGATAAAATGATAGCGATATATCAAGTTAAAGCCTCTCCGGGGGGAACGGCTATTAAAATGTGGGAATGGAAAGGTGCTGACATCCTATTTGGAAATGAATCTTTGAAAGTAAAATAATATCGCTATAATATCACTCTAATAATAATCACGTCGTAATATAAACAAATAATCCTATTCCATTCTTGTATTTCATCAATAATCTGTAGATTCTTGTAATTCATCAATTTACACTAATACTCTCAAATATTAGACAATATGCATACGAATTAAGCGTGATTCTGTCTATAAAATGGACTATAAAATGGACTAATTTAACCTCCATTTGGTTTTTATTTCCTTTTATATTTTACATACAAGTTTTAAATAAGTTAGGAAAATATTCTAATTTTATTATCTAATTATGTTCAACTAAATATAGAGTTAAAGCCTGATGGGAGGTTCTAATTAGGAGACGGCCAAAATCTCGATTTACATATCAAACATACAAAGTGATTTAGAGAGAGGGCGACTCTAACCTTTACAGTCAGGTGAAATAAATAATTTTTTGTTTTCTGGTTAATCTTGGTGGAAAGTGATAGCGTGTCTATGAATTTCGTGATAATGTACTTCACGGTCACATAGTTTGCATTTAATTTTCCCCGATGGATCGGCTTGAATTGTAATTGTTGTCATGAGACTCACTGATGGTGTGGCATGTAAGTTTTTATCCTTTACTTATTGTTGGTATACTGATTGGTTGATCAGTATACTACGAAAAACTTTTCTATTCCCTAAAGAAATAGCATGTAATATGTTGGACAGGTTCTTAGAAGAGGATCGTGAAGAGGAATTGAAATGATAATGATACAGGACATGATTGGTTAATGTTCGATCATAAAGCGTGGAGAAAATTATCTGATAACGAAATATTTGTATCGAAAACCTGTCCTATGTGTCACAGTTTCAGTTATTTCAAACATCTTTGTCATCACTGCGGGTTTAAGCAATGAGTGTTCTTAGAGTGTTAATAATAATCGCACACCTCGGAGTCTTACGTTCATCATTAAGGTGGCAATACTTTGTTGAAACATCAGATAATCCATTTGATTCAGGTAAATCTATAACTGGTCTAGGTAACAAAAAATCAGGAAATAGATACCAAAAAGAAAGACAAAGACTATTAGAATGAATAGAAGAGAAAGATCCGAATATTAAAGCAGAATTAAAAAAAGGAAATATTGTTCAGATATTAGAAGACTCATTGAATTGTTAAAACCGGCAGGTCCCGAAATGCATGATGGCTAGACAGAACGGGACCTACCAGCGTACGAAGTGTCTGACCATTTACGGATATGTATAGAAGGTGAGATCAATACATGTCGATAGATCCAGAGCCTCCTATTTCCTATTGGAATATCCGCATCGGTGAGAAAGCATCCGTTAGAAAGTAAATAAGACTTCAGGATCTAATTTAAGCAATACTTAAGAACTGGTGGGCCAAAAATATTACGACTATGCATAGGAACAAAATATACTTCTGTGTAACTTCTGTTCTTTTTACACTGCTATTAGCCACCAGTTCAACCATTTTGACGACAGAAACAGTATGGGGTCAGATGATGGCCAGTCCCAATATGATGAATAAGGCGAAAATGACTATGGCGTCAGGTCTGAACTATACAAAAGGCGAAAATATAACAGGGTCAATCGACTTTATGTCGGCTATTGCAAAGGCAATCGCCTCACAGATAAAAACCAGTTTGAGTGACGCCACAAGCGCAGCTGAGAAAAGTATTGGGAATAATTCTCATGCTGTATCCGCTCATATTGGTGATGAAAATGGATACCTTGTTTACGTTGTGGCAATAGTAGATTCCAGTGGCAAAGTACATAAATTAATAATTGATCCATCAAACGGTAAAATTCTAGTTTCACGAGAATTATCTGGATTCGAAGCACTGATGATGTTGCATCAAGGAATGAATAGCGGAGGTCACGGTATGTCTATGATGGGATCTGATTTCGACTATGGTCGTCCAATGATGATGAATCCAGGTCCGAACTTTGGCCGTTGAATGATCTGTTGAGCATAAATTAACAAAAAATAAAAACTTAGAGTATGATTGTAACCATTCTTAGAAACTGGTGGGCAATGCTTCGAGAAAAAAGTCGATTGTAAAAGATCCCTAGAATGTATTGCTGGGGGACCCGAAATGCGTTAAAGTATTCATATCTTAAAGCAGAGCGAAATACACAACAATCTACACTTAAAACATGTTAATTAGAAATTTTTGAACTCATTCATATTCTTTTATTTTTGAATGAATAATGAATCAATAAAATCTCTAAATTTATTATCAGGAGGTGACTCTTTTGTTTTGGTCCAAATGATCCTAAACTTTGGTATTGTCATTATTGTTTCAATAAGAACATTCCAGCGTTTCCAAACCATTTGGTCCATCATCTTTATCTCATTTAGACGAAAGACGTATTCAAACAAATCCACAAACGCTACTATCGAGTAATAGTCCGCCGGTTTATCGACCAGAGCAAAACGTTCCTTAAAAACAGTACTTTCATTTGCCATTCTTGTAAATTCTTCTGTCTTTTCAAGCTTGAGTCTTGCATCTATTATCCTAGAATAAATCTGCTGCTCTGTTTGCGTTTTCAAATTAGATATTTGTTGTTCACTCTGGTTCTGCATATTTTTCCTACCCATTGAAAAATTAAAGAAGGCTAGTACAAGCAGACCAGATACTACTGTAGCAGAGATCAGGGGTAGATATGATAAAATGGATTCAACCATATTTATAGTCGAAAATCCAGACAACTAACTCTTTGCATTAAATCCCCGTAGAATTTGAAGTTCCTTTGTTTTACATTATTCTACATGATGGTTGTGGATTAATTGATCATAGAATCTGATTGATTTTACATTCACAAATTCTAACATTCCATATCTTGACAACTCTCTACCAAATCCGCTATTCTTAATACCGCCGAAAGGAACTCTGGGATCTGATACGACTACATTGTTAACTGACACTATTCCAGAATCAATGGTTCTTGATAACATCTCTGCTTTCTCTAGGTCCTGTGTCCAAATGCTTGCTCCCAAACCATATTTAGAATCGTTAGCAATTTTCATTGCATCCTTTTCATTCTCCACTGTAATCACAGGAGCAAGAGGTCCGAACACTTCTTCTGTCGCTATGTCCATTTTTGGGGAAACGTTTTTCATAATTGTTGGTCGGTAGAAGAATCCCTTGTTGTTAGTACGCTCTCCACCTGTCATTACTTCAGCTCCTTGTCTTACAGATTTTGCAACGAGGGACTCGATATTGCTCAGGCTATTAGCATTTACAAGGGGCCCAATATCTGTATCTTCAGAAAGTGGGTCTCCTACCTTAAGCTTTTCAGTCTTTGTAACAAACTCTTCAATGAACTCGCTAGCAATCTTTTTTGTTACAATAAATCTCTTTGATGCAATACAACTCTGACCACAATTGATGAAGCGGCCCTTAACTGCTCCGGTAGATGCTTTCTCTATGTCTGCATCTTCACATACTATGAAGGGATCACTTCCTCCTAATTCAAGAACCGTCTTCTTCAATTGAGAAGTTGCCCTTTGCGCAACTTTCCCTCCCACTTGAACACTTCCAGTAAACGTTACTGCGTTAATATCCGAATCGATAAGAGTTTCTGCGATACTCGAATCTCCAATCAGCGTTTGAAAAATCCCTCTAGGTATTCCAGCGTTTATGAAAGTCTTTTCGATCTCAATACCACACTGCATGGTGGCACTTGCAGGTTTCAAAACAATAGTATTGCCTGCCATTAGTGATGGGGCAGCAAATCTAAGTGCCTGCCAATA
Source organism: Nitrososphaerales archaeon TH703 (assembly GCA_014523525.1). Classification (GTDB taxonomy): domain Archaea; phylum Thermoproteota; class Nitrososphaeria; order Nitrososphaerales; family Nitrososphaeraceae; genus TA-21. The sequence continues at coordinate 9,379 of JAATVL010000129.1, forward strand.
AGGAAAATTCCAAGGCATTATACTTCCAATCACTCCAACTGGTTCAAATATTATTACACTCTTTCTTGCATCTGTGTTGACTACTTCATCCGATGTAAAGATTCTTCCGTTATCAGCATAGTATTCTATTGTCCAAGCACATTTGTCTATTTCAGATCTTGATTCTTTGATTGCCTTCCCCATTTCCTGTGTTGAGGTCCTGGCAAGATTTTCCCTATTCTTTCTAAATTCACGAGCAAATGCATAAAGGGAGTCAGCTCTTTTATGGATGTCTGTTTTCCAATCCGAAAATGCTTCTCTTGCCCTGCCTACCGATTCATTGATCTTTTCTTTAGTCATAATATCGTACTCATTAAGAATTTCTTCTGTTGCTGGATTTAGTGTCATTAATTTTCTTTCAGTTGCTTTCAAGGATTTATCTGAGCTTCTATGCTATATACCTCTTTCAACATAAGTAGACTGTATCATTTTGAATCTCAGGTAGTTAGGCGATTTCATTTTGTTCTAGATTATTGTGTCAACATGTTAATATAGTAAATTTATGAGTTTAAATATATGAAATACAGAAGCAGAACAGAAATAGTGTCGATGATTCTAGAAGCAGCAAATGGTGGTGCAACAAAAACAAGAATCATGTACAAAGCCTTCCTCAGCTATGCTCAATTGAGAGAATATCTTTCTGTCCTTATCGAAAATAATTTGCTCGAATATTTAGAAGGTACACAAACCTACAAAACCACGGAAAAAGGATTTAACCTCTTAAGGATGCATAACGAAATAGGAGAGCTTCTACAAACTCCAATAAGAGAGTCAAGAATAGAATAAACTAAAAAGTGGTGGGTTCAAATTTCAGAATTCTAGAATTATCAGTCCCACCGAACCCGCCCTAAACTTTACCATGATTAGTAATAGTAACATAATAATGTATTATTGAGTGGAGACTGTTATACAGTAAACCCCCTGCGATGCTCGTTCTCAGTGCATTTGCATATTGTAAGATTTATCTTCATATCTATTCGACTTAACTCAATCCCAGTTTGAATGCTGTTCAATCCAGAAAAAAGAGACATTAGTACTTATTCCTGAAAAGGGTATAATCATAAATGACAGCTTCTTTTCATCCTTCATGAATACAACAACAAACTGCAAGTATTAATTCTACAAAAAATAATAAGCATAAACTGTTAAGATTGTTTAACGAAGCATAATTTTGGGTCGATTAAAGAAAAAATTATTAGTTTTAGGAGTTTTATTCACCGCAATCCTAATCCTGGATTTATATTACTATTATAATATTTATCTCCCATCAATATCTCTAAACATTCCTACTACAACTTTTAAGAGTACTGGAAAATTAGACAAATTCGGTATACTTGAAATATATCCTACAAAACCAGAAGGACGCGAATGGTTTATAGATATGAATAATCCTGCTGGCGATGGCGTCTTCAATCCTCAATCCAACATAACAAGACAGAGTGATGGTTCGTGGGAAATAAGTGGCAGACAAAATACTGGAAAATACAACAATGAGGTAAGGATGGATGTTAATACCCTTAAAGGACAACAAGAGTGGAAGAATGTGGAAATCACAGGCTATGCTAAGGTAATATATGCAAATCCGCCATTTGACTCGCTTGACTGGTATGCAAGAGGAGGGAAGCACGATAGCTTGGTACCGTGTGAAGGTACGTCCCTTAAAGGAAGACTAACTGTTAATGGTACTGCATCATGGATAAAAGAAATATGGCATACAGGAGGTTACACAAATGAAAGAGGAAGGGTTCAAGCTACAGACTCAATAATAGGTAGATGGATAGGATGGAAGATTGTAATGTATAATGTGGATAACGATAAGGCAGTAAAGATGGAATCCTATCTAGACGATAAAGATAACAACAGATGGACAAAAGTTACAGATTTGATTGATAACGGAGGATGGTATTCCAATTATCCAGATTCTGTGTTTTACAGTGCAAACTGCGGCAAACCCAAGGACTATATTATCACAAATGGAGGAGCCATAGCTACGTTCAGATCTGACAACATGGTTTGGGACTTTAAGGACTTGAGTGTAAGAGAAGTTCAGCCTCAATAGCCTTGCGGCAGTTCAAAGTATAGTAATTGAAGACTCAAAAGTAAAATTCATTCGCGGATGAACCCTTTTTTCTCCATATAGCTTTCACGCACCCATTGTTCCATTTCTGTGTCAGATAGTTGTGCCCTTCTTTTGAGTATCGATTCAGCGTCCTTTCCCACAGTATATCTTACATTTGGACTCGTAGAATTTATAGCATTTAGGATGACTTGAGCTACTTCTCTTGGGTGAATGGTCTTGGTCATGATTACTTGCGCTCCTTCAAATACCCTCTGTATTGTTTTTGTGTAAGGAGAGTCATTCGGAATGTAATTCTTTGCCGTTCTCATATTGTCCATAAAATTAGTTCCAACTGCACCAGGTTCTATCAATATAACGTTTATTCCAAATTCACCAAGTTCCTGCCTTAGCGATTCTGTATAACCTTCCAAAGCGAACTTGCTTGCGTGGTAAGCAGTAAAAAATGGAAGTAGGCCTACTTTTCCACCAACGGAACTTATATTTACAATAGTACCCCTGGACTGTTTTCTCATTGCTGGAATTACAGCTTTAGCAGCTCTTACTGCACCAAAGAAATTTGTTTCAAA